>JAHBUM010000061.1 GCA_019638075.1 Flavobacteriales bacterium
TTCGGGGGACCGAAATGCATGCAGCCGTACGAGGCGTCGTTGCTGAACATCTCGGCCATGAGCTTCGGCGCGCTGAGCGAGAACGCGATCAAGGCGTTGAACGGCGGCGCGAAGAAGGGCGGCTTCTACCACAACACGGGCGAAGGCGGCATCAGCCCGCACCACCTCGCGCCCGGCGGCGATCTCGTGTGGCAGATCGGCACAGGCTACTTCGGCTGCCGCGATGCAAATGGCGATTTCGATCCCGAGGTGTTCCGCAAGAACGTGGCGCACCCGCAGATCAAGATGATCGAGATCAAATTGAGCCAAGGCGCGAAGCCGGGGCACGGCGGTGTGCTGCCCGCCTCGAAGAACACGCCGGAGATCGCGGCCATCCGCCACATCCTGCCCGGTACCACGGTGCTGTCGCCTCCCGGCCACAGCGCGTTCAGCGATGTGAAGGGACTGCTGCATTTCGTGGAACGGTTGCGCGAACTGTCCGGCGGCAAGCCCGTGGGCTTCAAGCTGTGCATCGGCAAGGCCGAGGAGTTCACCGCGATCTGTCAGGCCATGCGCGCCACGGGGATGATGCCCGACTTCATCACCGTGGATGGCGCCGAGGGCGGCACGGGCGCGGCCCCGCTGGAGTTCTCCGATAGCGTGGGCATGCCCATCGTGCCCGCGCTGATGTTCGTGAGCGGCTCGCTGAAGCACTACGGCCTGAAGGAGCACATCCGCGTGATCGCCAGCGGCAAGGTGGCCTCGGCAGCGGACATCCTCAAATTCCTCGCGCTGGGCGCCGATACCTGCAACAGCGCGCGCGGCTTCATGTTCTCACTGGGCTGCATTCAGGCGCTGCGCTGCAACACCAACGATTGCCCCGCAGGCGTGGCCACGCAGGACAAAGGGTTGCAGAAGGGCCTTGTGATCACCGACAAGACCGAGCGCGTGTACCACTTCCACAAGAACACGCTGCATGCGGCGATCGAACTGCTCGCGGCCTGCGGCAAGCCCAGCTTCACCGATGTGGGCATGGACATGTTCTCGCGCGGCGATGAGTTCGTGCGCATGGCCGACCACTATTTCCCCGATCACTTGGTGACCGTGCTGCAGCGCGAGATGGATCGATACTGACGGGGCAGAACAATGGCAAGTGGCGGGTATCAAGGCCGAAAAAGCAGCCTCGCATAAGGCGCGTACGGTCACCCCACCAACCCCAGCCGCGCCACCAGCCCGATCACGTCCTCCTGCGCCAGTTCCAGATGCTCGGCATACAGCCCGGCGTTGCGGGCGCCATGCACATGCTGTATGCTATCGTCGATGAAGAGCGTGCGCGAGGGATCGGCGCCGTGCCGTTCCAGCACGTGGAGGAACGATGCGGCATCGGGCTTCCGCAGGCCGATCTCGCAACTGTAGTACGCGCCGTGGAACAGGCCCTTGAAGTCGGTGATGCCGTTCTGCACCGCAACGATGGCCTCGAACGCGGGCACGTGGATGGCGTTGGTGTTGCTCAGCAGCAGCACTTGGTACCGCTCCTTCAGCCGCTCCACCAAGGCGATGCGCTCCGGTGGCACCGACCCGAGCATGGCGTTCCAACTGGCGTCGATGGTGGCATCGCTCAGCGTGGGGCCGAGCAGTTGCCGGATGCGGTCGCGGAACTCGGCCGGGGAGAGGGCGCCGGTCTCGAAGCCATCGAACAGGTGGTCCTGCTGCGCCTTGCTGTACAGCCGCTCGAAATCGGGGTGTTCCAGTTCGCGGAAGGCACGGGCGGTGGCGTGGTAATCCACGTCGATGAGCACGCCGCCGAGGTCGAGCAGGATGGTGTCCATCTTCACGCCGCGAAGCTATCGCCGGGCGGCCTGTTACTTTCGCGCCTCATATTCCGACCGGGCCCATAGCTCAGCGGTCAGAGCAGGGGACTCATAATCCCTTGGTCGCAGGTTCAAATCCTGCTGGGCCCACTGCGTCCGCCGAAGCTCCTGCTCGGCTTCGCCTCGCATGAGCGTAGGCGGGCCGCCCGCCTCTTCGTGCTGTTCGACATTACCGAAGCTTGCGCAGCCCCACGGATCAATAGGGCCTCACCGCGTGTACACGCATGAAGAGATCATCCACCATGAACTCTGACCGGCCATCCTGGTTCCACAGGTAGAAGTTGAGGCAGTCTCCCCGGTCCAGCGGCGGCACGGGGATCCGGTATTCGAGCTGCTCCCACACGTCGGCCTTGCCCGGTACCGGGTTCATCCTGAACGTTTCGTAGAACACGATGGAATCGCGCGCATCGTGGACCTCCACCACGCCCAGCCCACGCAGCGATCCGCCTGGCGCGGCTTCCATCCGTTGCAAGCCCACTTCCAAGTATAGCGTACGGCCCATGGGCAGGGCTTCGGTGGACGCGCCGAAGACGATGCCGAATTCATGGTCCGCATCGTACAGGCATACCGTGGCGGGGCTGTATGCCCCCTCCCACGGGATGCGGTATCCGCCGCTCCAGAACCTGCACGGCTGGTCCATGCCGCAGGTCTCCTCCAGGACCACCTCCATGCCGTTGGGGTTGTACGGTGCCGTCTGGTAGTTGCCGCCGAGCTTGTCGCGATGGGCTTCGTCGAAGCGGAGGAAGGTGTACATGTACTTGGCCCGGTCCATGCTCTCGTGATGCAGGAAGCCGTTGTGGTATTGCCATAGCTGCGCAAGGTTCAGCGCGATGCAGAGCGCCATGAAGATGCGCGTGGCCACCCATGCCATGCCCTGCCAGCGTTGCAACACAAGCACCATCGGCAGCACCAGCACCGGGTAATGATCGATGTACACCCTGCTGGCGAAGCCTCCGCCGTAGTACCAGATCCACCAGCTGCTGATGATGTACGTGCTTGCGGCCCAGTACAGCAGCGCGGTGGCCGACCGGGCGCGGTCCATACGCCAGAGCAGCACGGCCGAAAGCGCGGGCAGCAGCATGAAGGGCGTCCACAGGAACAGCCCTCGGCGGAAACCGATGAGCACCTTGACCACCTCGGGGCGTGTCCAGTGGAAGCCTTCGCCCTGATACCCGTAGGCATAGAAGCTGCCGGTCTGCGCGAACCAGAGCAGGGGTTGGATGGCGAAGACGGCGATGCACGCGAGTGCGGCAGGGATCGTGGCACGCTGCCCCATCAGCCTCCGGACCAGGGCGCCAAGGCCTTCGACGGCCACGAGCGGCACGGCCAGCAACACCATCGCATTCACCGGGCGGATCAGCACGACCAGCCCCAGCAACGCCCCTGCCGCGATGGTCCACCCGGCTTTCGCACCGGTGCTTACGCGGTGTACCGCGAGCAGGAAGGCCGCGATGGCGGCGAACGAATACACGTGCGACCAGCCGGGCTGCATGGCCGCGTACTGGAGCAGCGGGGTGCCGAGCACGAGGGCGGCCAATGTCCACGCGATCACGCCGTCGCGGATGCCCAGCGAACGGAACAGCGCGCGCAACGCAAGGAGGCCCAGCAACAGGTACACCCACGCACCCACGCCGATGGCCTTCTGCTCATACTCGCTCAGGCCGTTCTTCGGGCTTTGCGGATCGGCCAATGCGAAGGCGTGGCCGATGCCGAACCAAGGCGCCATGAGCAGGCTGGTACCGCAGTAGTACTTGTTCAGCGTGGCACCACCACTGTACTTGATGTAGGTTCCATCGAACGGTTCGCTGCCCAGATCGCCACGGATGAAGATGGCCTGCAGGTAGCCGTAGTAGCCGCGCGCATCGCTGCGGATGGTCTCCTTCCAACCCGCCCCATCGGTGCCGCGCCACAGGCCATACACGGAGGTGAGCACCGTGAAGAGCACGAGAGCCAGCACCGTGAAGTATGAAGCGGAACGTCGTGCGGACATGGCGGGCAAAATTGCGATCCCGAAGCGGAAGATCAGCGCAATGTGGGCAGCACCATGGCGCAGAACGTGCAGAGCATGCCGAGGGCCATGCCCGCGTGGATCTGCGCATGCGCATGGTCGCTGGTGAGCAGCCGCGCGGTGGCGAGCAGGCCGGAAAGGAGAATGGCGGCCGCGATGGGGAGGAAGAGATCGAGGCCATGCACGGCATGCAGGCCGAACAGACTGCCCACCAACCCGCCGATGCCCACCGTATGCGCGCTGATCTTCCACCACACCGTGATGATGGCGCTGAGGGCCACCGCGCACAGGATGCCGATGAACAGCGCATGGGCGATGGGGTGAAGCGGTGTGCGGAAGAGCAGGTACAGCGCCATGCCGCCGTAGAGCAGCGTCATCAGATAGGGTACGATGCGCTCCTCGCGGCGCGGCAGTTCAAGGCTGGTCACGAGTCCGGCACGGCGCAGCAACAGCACGCTCACCACCGGGAACACGACCGTCATGATGGCGACCATGCCGAGCAGGCGCAGACGGTCCGCCGGTGACAGGAAGTAGCCCACGTGCGGATCGAGCCGGAGCATGGCCCACAGCGCGATGAGCGGCATGAGCAATGGATGCAGCACGTACGAAAGCAGGCGGGCGGCGGCCAGCATGAGGGTCTAAAGTTCCTTCCGCAGCCGCGCCACCGGCACGTTCAGCTGCTCGCGGTACTTCGCCACGGTGCGCCGCGCGATGTTGTAGCCCTTGCCCTTCAGCAGCGCGGTCAGTTCATCGTCGGTCAGCGGCTTGCGCTTCTCCTCGGCCTCGATGGCGTCCTTCAGGATCTTCTTCACCTCCCGCGTGCTCACCTCCTCGCCTTCCTGATTGGTGAGGCTTTCGCTGAAGAAGAACTTCAGGAGGAAGGTGCCATAGTTCGTCTGCACGTATTTGCTGCTGGCCACGCGGCTGATGGTGCTGATGTCCAGCCCCACGCGATCGGCGATGTCCTTCAGGATCATCGGCCTCATCTTGGTCTCGTCGCCGGTGAGGAAGAACTCGCGCTGGTGTTCCATGATGGCTTCCATGGTGACCAGCAATGTGTTCTGCCGTTGCTTGATGGCGTCGATGAACCACTTGGCGCTGTCGAGCTTCTGCTTGATGAACTGGAGGGCCTCGCGTTGGTCCTTGTCCTTCTTGTTACGGGCATAATCCTGCATCATCTCGCGGTAGGCGCGGCTCACACGCAGCTCCGGGGCGTTGCGGCCGTTCAGCGAAAGCTCCAACTGCCCGTCGATCGCCATCACGGAGAAGTCGGGGATGATCTCCTGCGAGGGCTTGTCGGTCTCGCGCAGCGTGTTCCCAGGCCTTGGGTTCAGGCGCACGATCAGGTCGATGGCCTCCTTCAGCGCCTCCTCGTCGATCTCCAGCCTTTCTATGATGCGATCGTAGTGCTTCTTGCTGAAGGCATCGAAGTTCTTGGCGAGGATCTCGTGGGCGATGCGTTGTTCCAGACTGTGCGGCATGCGCTGCACTTGGATCAGCAGGCATTCGCGCAGGTCGCGGGCACCCACCCCAGCGGGGTCAAGGGCCTGCACTTCCTTCAGCGCCTTTTCCAGCTCGGGCTTCTCGCAAAGCACGTTCTGGGTGAAGGCGAGGTCGTTCACGATGGCGTCCAGCTCGCGGCGCAGATAGCCGTCCTCATCCAGATTGCCGATCAGGTTCTCGGCCAGCAGCTCGGTGCGGTCGTCGATGTCGCGCAGGGCCAGCTGGGCCTTCAGGTTGTCTTGGAAGCTCGTGCCCCCGGCCAGCGGCACTTCGCGCTCCTCGTCGTCGGCAGAGGAATTGTTCACGCTCAGCTTGTAATCCGGCGTGTCGTCGTCCTGAAAATAATCGCTCAGGTCGAAGTCGTCGCGCTCGTTCTCCTCGTTCCCGCCCACGTCCTCGTTCTCGGCGATGGCCTGGTCCTCGGTGGGCACATCGTCGTCATCGTGGTCATCGCCCTCCTCCAGCGCGGGGTTCTCCTCGATCTCCTGTTTCACCCGTTGTTCCAGCTCGGCAGTGGGCACCTGCAGCAGCTTCATCAACTGGATCTGCTGCGGCGAGAGTTTCTGCTGGAGCTTCTGGAAAAGGCCTTGTTTGAGCATGTCGGCGCGAAAATACGGAGCACGGATCCACCCTTTCCCCCTCACGCGTTCCATTGCATCACCTTCGTGTTCCAGGAGGTTCTACCACCTCCTTATCTGGCGTTCCATTCAGGATGTGTGAGCGGGTGAGGTGCGGGCATGGCTGAGCGCCTGACCCTTGATGTGGCTGCATCACCCACCGGAGCCTCCTTGTTCGAACTGCGACGGCATGGCCTGCGCAGTGTGGAATGCGAACGATCGTTAACGCTGCGGGGCACATTGAACCTCGTGGCCCGGTCCTTGTCGAAAGGGAACAAAACACGAACGATCATGAAGAAGCTGCTGATAGTTGCCGTGATGGCCGGGATGGCCGTTGCCGCACAAGCCCAGGACAAGGCGCAACGCACGCCGGAGGAACGTGCCAAGATGCGTACCGAACGCCTCACCAAGGAGCTGGAGCTCACGCCCGAGCAGGCTGCCAAGGTGGAGGCGATCAACATGAAGTATGCAGGCAAGGTGGACGAGGTGCGCAAGGAGCGTGAGGCGGAACGCGCCGAAGTGCGCAAGGAGGCGAAGACCATGCATGACGCGCACGATGCGGAAATGAAAGCCGTGCTCACCGCCGACCAATACGCGAAGTGGACGGCACGGAAAGAGGAGATGAGGAACAAGCAACACGAGCGCCGCAAAGGGATGCACGGCAAGAAGGGGTAGTGACCACGGGTGTTCAGGACAAGCCCGCGCCGGTCGTCGGCGCGGGCTTGTCGTGGCTGGAAGGGGTCGCAGGCGCCCTATCTTGAGCCCGATCGACCACGACCATGTCCAACATCGGCATCATCATCCCCGAACGTCCGCGCGACATCGGCAACTTCATGGTGGGCCGTCTGCTGCCCTTCCACAGCAAACGCATGGTGGGCCCGTTCATCTTCATCGACCACATGGGGCCAGTGGCCATGAACGATCACCAGAACATGGACATCGGCCCGCACCCGCACATCGGCCTCAGCACGCTCACCTTCCTGTTCGAGGGTGCCGTGATGCACCGCGACAGCCTGGGCATGGCCGTGGAGATCACTCCGGGTGCTGTGAACTGGATGACGGCCGGCCATGGCATCGTACACAGCGAGCGGACACCGGAGCGCCTGCGACATGTGGACAAGCACATGCACGGGCTGCAGATCTGGGTGGCCCTGCCAAAGGCGCTGGAGGACATCGACCCCTCGTTCCACCACACCGAGGCGAAGGACCTGCCCACATGGGGGCAGGATGGCGCGCGGTTCAAACTGATCGCTGGTGAAGTGATGGGGCATCGCTCGCCCGTGCCGGTACACAGCCCCCTTTACATGCTGGAGATCCACAGCACGACCGGTGGCGACGTGGCGATCGGCCAGCACCTCTACGGCGAGGTGGGCATGTACATCCTGGAAGGGGGCGTGCGCGAAGGGCGTGATGGCGAAGTGCTCGGTGAGCGGTGGATCCTCGTGGCCAGGGATCCTTCGCTGTGCGCGTTCACCATGATGCCGAACACCACGGTGTACCTGTTCGGTGGCGAACCGTTCTCCGAGGAGCGCCACATCTACTGGAACTTCGTGGCCACCACCGAGGAGCGCCTGGAGGCGGCGAAACAGCGGTGGCGCGATCAGCGTTTCCCCGTGATCCCGGGCGAGACAGGTCCCGTGCCCATGCCCGAGCGATAGGCGCTCGCTCACAAACGCTCCCAAATGGCCAGTAGAGGGCACGTACCTTGGCCGCATGGAACACGCATGGTGGATCGCTCCGGCGCTGATGTTGGCGGCATGCGGCCGCGTTACCGAGGGCACGAAGAACGCGTTGAACAAGGGTGGCGAGATCGCCGCCACGGCCGCCACCGAAGTGGCTGAAGGCTTGGCCACCGGCGTGGAGAAAACATGGAACATCGATGTACGGCTGTCGGATGAACTGCAGCAGCGCGGCCTGTCGCTGGGCAAGACCATGGTTGAGGAGGACAGCGCCGGGACGGACAACATCCTTGTGCTGTACATGATCGCGGCGAAGGACTTCAGCGGGCCGGTGACGGCCGTGGCCATTGACAAGGACGGCCGCGAATATGGCCGCGCAAGTAGCGAGCTGAGCCTTGCCGCCAACGGTGCCGACTACTACACCCTCCACTTCCAAAGCCGCACGGACCTGGAGCGGAAGACCCGCATCGAACTGCGCTGACGATCCTGCCCGGACAGGAAGGGCCGGGCATCTTCCGTTTCAACGAAACTCCTTCGCCGCTTCCACCATCGCCTTCACCACGTTCTTCCCGTTGCCGATGAAGATGCGATCATCCAGCACCATCACCGGGCGCTTGAGGAAGGTATACTCCTGTAGGATGTACTTGCGGTAGTCCTTCTCGGCAAGCGTCATATCGTTCAACCCCAGCGCGCGGTACTTCAGCGCCACGCGGCTGAACAGCGCCTCGTAACTGCCCGCGAGCTTCTTCATCGCGTCCAACTCCTGCGCGGAGATGGGTTCCGTCTTGATCTCGCGCAACGTGAACTTCTTCAGGTTGGGGATCTCCTTCAGGATGCGCTGACAGGTGGTGCAGGTGCCGAGGTGGTATATGGTGCGTGACATGGGTTGCCCACCGGATATGGATGGGGGTGATGGCGCGAAGGTCGGCATGCGCGGCCTACCTTGGCACCCATGTACACCGGACTAAAGCACTTCCACTCCTACGTCGCCTACCTCGCGCTGCTGCTGCTGGCGATCGCCGTGCTGCATGCGATCCTTTCGCTGGTACAGAAACGGCCATTCACCGCCACCAGCAGGAAGTTCACGCTCTTCGGCCTCATCGCCGCACACGTGCAGATGCTGTTCGGCCTGTTCCTGTACTTCGTGTCACCGCTGGGGTTCAGCAACATGGGCAAGCAGGCCATGGGCGACAGCCTGCAGCGCCTCTTCGTGCTGGAGCACCCGCTGATGATGCTGATCGGCATCGTGCTGATCACCATCGGCTACTCGAAGGCCAAGCGCGCCACCGAGGATGCACGCAAGTTCAAGCTGATCGCGTGGTGCTACGGCATTGGCCTGCTGCTGATACTGGCGCGTGTGCCTTGGGCGGTGTGGCCCTGATCAAGAGCCTGTTCGGGACCTCTTCGCAGGCGCTCCCCGGCCTCTAAGGCTCCATCGCGCGCAGCAACCCCACGATCGTGCGGCCCTGATCGGTCAGTGTGTACTCCACGTGCAACGGCTTCTGCCGCACCACGGTGCGGTGCAACAACGCATCGTTCTCCAGTTCGCGCAGCGCGTTGGTGATCGCCTGTTTGTTGCTCTCGGGAATGTCGCGCAGCAACTGGTTGAACCGCACCGGCGCATCGGCCGCAGCGCGCAGGATCCGTGGCTTCCACTTTCCGCTGATGCTGCGCAAGGCTTGTTCGGCGGGGCAGTCCGGCGCATCGGAGGTGGTCAACTTCGTTTGACTTATTGCAGCACGGTCCATGAGGCAGGATCTTTGCGCCGCAAGTTACCCGCACATGTACCGAACCCCGATCGCCGCGCTCATCGCTTTCACCGGACTGGTCGCATGTGCACAACCCGGCAAGAAGATGGACAACAACACCAACCCGCTGCTCTGCGATCCCGATTCGGGCCTCTGCACCATCCCCGGCATGGAAGGCGATGCCGCACCGCAACTCCAGCCGCTCACACCCGGCCCGAAGCCCATCACCCTGCTCTACTTCACCGATCCCATCTGCAGCAGTTGCTGGGGAAGCGAGCCGCAGTTGCGCCGCCTGAAGATGGAGTACGGCGATGTGATCGACATCCAGTACCATACGGGCGGACTGCTGCCTTCGTGGGACGTGTACAACAGCGGCGGCATCAGCAAGCCCGGCGATGTGGCCGGGCATTGGGACGAGGTGAGCCCGCACTACCGCATGCCCATCATCGGCGATGTGTGGCTGGAGGATCCGTTGCCGAGCAGCTACCCACCGAGCGTGGCGTTCAAGGCCGCCGAGTTGCAGGATCATGACAAGGCGCTCGTCTTCCTGCGCCGCCAGCGCGAGCAGGTGTTGGTGGAGAAGAAGAACATCACCAAGTGGCCGGTGATCGCCGAAGCCGCCACGTTCGCGGGGCTGGACACCGCGCGCCTGCACAGCGACTTCGCCGGTGCCGCCAACGCGCTGTTCCAAGCGGATCTCACGCTGGCGCGATCGCTCGGCGTGCGCGGTTTCCCCACGTTCATCTTCAGCAATGCCGATGGCGGCAGGCAGCTGGTGTACGGCGCGCGCCCTTATGCACAGTTCGAGGCGGCGGTGAAGGCGATGAAGCCCGATGCGAAAGCTGCGCCGCTGCCTACCACGTTGACCGCGTTGTTCCAAGTGCATTCCTCATGGTGTGCGGAAGAAGTGGCCGTGGCGCTGGGTATCACGCACGAGCAGGCCATCCAGCAACTGAAGGCTGCGCAGGCGAAGGGCGAGCTCACCGCCGTGGATACGCGGAACGGGAGCGTGTGGCGGAGGAAGTGAGGCCAGTGGCCGCACGGCAAACGCATCTTCTTTCCAACGCAGAGGCGCAAAGCCGCAGAGAACGCTGAGCCTGCTGGGAAATGCGAGGATGCAGAGGTCGCTATGAGGATCTCGCGATGCGGGATCTCCTCCGCGCCCTCCGCTCCGCCACATGGCGGAACTCTGCGTGTATCCATCAGCGGCCCTCCGCGCCTCTGCGTTGAGGCATTCAGCATGCATGGGAATTTAGATGCGTTTGCCCTGCCATTGGTCGAGGTCTGAAGGCCGGCACCCCGTATCCTTGCCGGAAGGCAATGGAACTGTACCGTACGCTCGGCATACCGCATACGGCGGACGCGGCCACGATCCGCAACGCCTACCGCACCCTTGCCAAGCGCCACCACCCCGACGTGGACCGTACGCCGGGCGCGCATGACCGCTTCGTTGCGATCGCCGAGGCGTACCAGGTGTTGAGCGATCCGGCCACCCGTGCCCGCTACGACCGCACCTGGCAACGCGCGGCCGAACGCCGGAACGCCCCGCCACGACCGGCACAGCAGCCACAGGCCACTCAAAGCAAGCCCCGCTACGACCGCGCCTATCGCGCGTACCGGCGCAATGCACGCGCACAGGCCGAGACGCACAGCCGCATGGGTCGCGCTGACTTCGATGCGCACATGTTCGACACGGTGGCCGCACACATTGCGCCCAAGGTCCTCGGATGTGTGGGCATCGGCGTGGTCGCCATTCTCGCGGTGATCGTGCTGGTGGCGCTGGCCTCCACGTTCGAGGTGCTGGCGATCCCCGTCGCGCTCATCATCTTCTTCGGCTTCCTGCCCGGCATAGCCTACGCCAGCACCCTTTTCGACATGCGCCATGATCAAAGGCAGGCGCGCCGGAAGAAGGGATCTCGCTGAATCCGACATACGAAAGCTTCAACCGCTGCTCCTTGCCGCATGTCCGGAAGCTCATGCTCCACACCCCTTCGCGTACAGCCGCACGGATGAGATCGACCCGTCATTCGTCGCCCAGGAGCTTCATGGCAGTGCGGCATTGTACTGCCGTAATCTTCGGCCCGGTCATATATCCCCTCAGAACTCCGCGCTCTTCGGCGTCCTCGGGAACGGGATCACATCCCTGATGTTCCCCATGCCGGTAACGAACAGCACGAAGCGTTCCAGCCCCAGCCCGAAGCCCGCGTGTGGCACGGTGCCGAAGCGGCGCGTATCGAGGTACCACCACAATTCCTCCTTGGGCACGCCCATCTCGTCCATGCGCTTCTCCAGCACGTCCAGCCGTTCCTCGCGTTGGCTGCCGCCGATGATCTCGCCGATGCCGGGGAACAGCACGTCCATGGCGGCCACGGTGGCGCCCTTCTCGCTGTATCCGAAGTCGCCGGGCGCGTTGGTGCGCATGTAGAAGGCCTTGATCTTGCCGGGATAGCCCGTGACGATCACCGGCTTCTTGAAATGCTTCTCCACGAGGTAACGCTCGTGCTCGCTTTGCAGGTCGATGCCCCATTCCACAGGGAACTGGAACTGCTTCTTCTGGTGCGGCTTGCTGCGCAGCAGGATCTCGATCGCGTCGGTGTAGGTGATGCGTTCGAAGGGGTTTTCGAGGACGAATTTCAACCGGTCGATCAGGCCCAGTTCGCTGCGTTGCTCCTTGGGTTTCGTTGCTTCTTCTTCCTTCAAGCGTGCATCGAGGAACTGCAGATCGTCCATGCTGTTGCGCAGCACACGGGCGATGAGGTGCTTGCACAATCCTTCGGCGAGGTCCATGTCGCCGTGCAGGTCCATGAAGGCGGCTTCCGGTTCCACCATCCAGAACTCGGCGAGGTGGCGCGCGGTGTTGCTGTTCTCGGCGCGGAACGTGGGGCCGAAGGTGTACACCTTGCCCAGTGCGGTGGCCGCGAGTTCGGCCTGCAACTGGCCGCTTACGGTGAGCCGACTTTCGGCACCGAAGAAGTCCTCCTTCCAGTCCACGGCACCGTCGTCGGTCAGCGGCGGGTTCTTCGCATCCAACGTACTCACCCGGAACATCTCGCCCGCGCCCTCCGCATCGCTCGCGGTGATGATGGGGCTGTGGAAATAGTTATACCCAAGCCCATCGAAATACTCGTGTATGCCGAAGCTCACCTGGTGACGGATCCGGAAGATCGCACTGTACGTGTTGGTGCGGAAACGCAGGTGGGCGTTCTCGCGCAGGAACTCCAATGAGTGCTTCTTGGGCTGGATCGGATACTTCTCCGCATCGCTGTCGCCGAGCACCTCCACGGCGGTCACCTGCATCTCCACGCGCTGTCCGCTGCCCTTGCTCTCCACGATCACACCGGTGCATTGCACCGAGGCGCTGGTGGTGAAGCGGGCACATGTGGCGGCATCCACCTGCTCCTGATCGATCACGCACTGCAGGTTGCGGATGGTGCTGCCGTCGTTGAGCGCGATGAAGCGGTCGTTGCGGAAGGTGCGCACCCAGCCGGACACGGTAACGGTGGTTCCGGTCAATGAGGTGTCGTCGAGGACGTGTTTGATGGAGTGCATGCCGGTGTGAAATGGTGAAGGAGGTAAGGGAGGTTGGAGGTGAAGGAGGTAGAGGACGGAGGGTCACTTCTCTTACCTTCCTTGTCATTCTTACCACCCTTACCGCATTCGAGCAGCAAAGGAACGAAGGCGGCGGTTCTCCCACGCGCACCTATGCTTCCATGCCACCCCGCTATCTTGCCTGCCCACCATGTGGCAGGACCTCGACATCTGGCTGCTCCTCGCTGGCCTCGGCATCTTCCTGTTCGGCATCAAGCTGATCGAGGGCTCCATCGCCACCCTCGGCGGGCGCGACCTGAAGCGCATGCTGCGCACCTACACCAGCAGGCGCTTCCGGGCCATCATCACCGGCACGGTGGCAACACTGCTGTTGCAGAGCAGCACGGCCGTAACGCTGATGGTGATGGCCTTCGTGGGGGCGGGTATCATCTCGCTGCCCAACAGCATCGGCGTGGTGTTGGGCGCCAACATCGGCACCACGGCCACCAGCTGGATCGTGGCCACCGTGGGCTTCAAGCTCGACATCGCCGAGTTCGCATTGCCCTTCATCGGCATCGGCGGGCTGGTGTCGTTGTTCCTTGGCAAGTCGCCCCGGTACAGCCAAGTGAGCCACCTGTTGGTGGGCTTCGGCTTCCTCTTCCTCGGGCTGGACCAGATGAAGGACAGCGTGTCGGCCTTCGCGGAGACCTTCGATGCTTCGCGCTTCGCGGGCTCGGCGTGGTGGGTGTTCGTGGGCGTGGGGCTGGTGCTCACCGCCATCATGCAGAGCAGTACCGTCACCGTCGCCATCATGCTCACCGCGCTGCACGGCGGGTTGTTCGAGTTCCGCGAGGCGGCGCTGGCCGTGGTGGGCTGCAGCGTGGGCACCACCAGCACGGCTTTCCTCGGCTCGCTCAACGCAGCCACCGCCACCCGGCGCGTAGCGATGACCAACGTGGTGTTCAACGTGTTCGCTGCGGCGGTGGCGGTGGCCACGCTACCGCTGTACATGCGGCTGTTCGAGCAGGCGTGGGGGCCGGGCTACGATCAGGTGCTGGCGGTGGCGCTGTTCTTCACGGCCTTCAACGTGGTGGGCGTGCTGCTCTTCGTGCCGCTGATAGGCCCCTTCGGAAGACTGGTGGAGCGCCTCACCCCCGAGCGCGACACACTGCGCGCGCATGTGATCGCCAACATAGCGCCCGATGTGCCCGAGGCCGCCGTGCCGGGCGTGCGCGAAGAGGTGCGCTACCTGCTGCTGGGCGTGATCGATCTGCACCGCATGCTGTTCGGCGTGAAACAGCCCGTGCGCAGCTGGCTGCCGTGGAAGGAAGAGGCAGGCGTGGCGGAACGCTACGACGACCTGAAGCTATTGCAGGCCGAGATCATAACCTACGGCACCAAGGTGGAGCAGCACGGCCTTGGCAGCACCGGCAGCGATGCGCTGAACCGCGCCATGCACGCGGCCCGGCTCGCGCTCTACGCCGCCAAGACGCTGAAGGACGTGAAGGCGAATATCGATGCCTTCGAGGGCGATGACACCTTCGCCGGGAAGTACCTGATGCGCTCGCGCGAACGCATCGCCCACACGCACAAGCGCATGGAGGCGCTGTTGCAGATGGGCGATACGAACGGCGGCTATGCGGCCGAGGTGGCCGCGCTGGAGCGTTGGATGCAGGAAGACGATACCGCCGGCCTGAAAGAGTTGAGCCAAGGCGCCCGCGACGGCCTGCTGAAAGAACGCGATCTTGGCACGGCCATGCAGGTGCATCGCGCGATCTCACAGAGCAGCCACGACCTGCTGAAGGCGGTGGCAGAGATGCAGGGGACCATGGCGTTGGGCGAAGGGATCCATCGTTCGCTGTGAAGCTTCGACCCTCCATTAGACCTCTTTCGCAATACAAATACGCCCATAGATAGCTTCATCGGTGATGCTGAATGAAGAGAAGGAGCAGGGGAGTGGGGTACTTTGGCGCGGCCACGCATCGTTACCCCATCATGCGCTTCCTCGCATTCCTTCCGCTGTTCGCTGCCTGCGCACTATCCGCCCAGCCCTACTACCACGACCATGTGGCCTTGGCGGAACAGGCGGCCAAGGAAGCCCGCTACGATAGCGCTGCCGCCCACTACGAACGAGCCTTCCAGCGGTACGTGGGCCTTGGCGAGCACCGGGCCGGTTACGCCAAGGTACTGAAACACCTCGGCGACGAAGCCCGCAGCGTGGAACAGCTGCTCTTCGCCATCGACAGCCTCCATCTGCACGACTATGCTGCGGCGCTGGATGATACCAGCTTTCAGCAATGGTCACAGCCCGAACTGTATGCCCACTTCTTGCGCGAAGCGGAGAGCACGGTTGCTGCGCATCTGCGCGGCTTGAACACCCATTACCGCGATCAACTCCTGGAGATCGAAGTGGTGGACCAAGCCATCCGTGGGGCCATCTATCAGCTTGAGCTAAGTGAACAGGTGGCCGA
>JAHBUM010000062.1 GCA_019638075.1 Flavobacteriales bacterium
TGCCGCTGGTAACGGCGAACATCTCCTGCTCGGTACGGTCCAAGAGTTCGAACACGTCGGTGCTCTCATCATAGGCGTCGCGGATGGTGCCCGCGCTGATGCGGATCATCTCGCGCATGATGTGCTTCTGGCTGATGATGCGTGCGTGGAACTGCACGTTGGCGCTGCTGGCCACGCGGCCGGTGAGCTGGCTGATGTAGAAGGCCCCGCCCACGATGTCCAGCTCGGCGCGCTTCTTCAGCTCCTGCGTTACCGTAAGGATGTCGATGGCCTGGTCCGTGCGGAAGAGGTGCTGGATGGCAGCAAAAATGCGGCGGTGGGCATCCACGTAGAAGCTCTCGGGCTGCAGGATGTCGATGGCCTCGTTCACCGCGTTGCGCTCCAGCATGAGCGCGCCCAGCACGGCCTGTTCCAGTTCGGGAGCCTGCGGCGGCAATTTGCCTGCTTCGAGGGCGGTTTCCAGCAGGGAGGCGGCCGGTCTGCGGCCTGCGGTGCCGCGCGGGCGGTCCGTGGAACGGGTGGTGGAGAGGTCGGCCATGGCTTATGTCGAACGTAGGCGACCCGGTGGCGGCCCGAGCGATCGGGCTGAAAAGCGACAGGATGCGAACGTGGATGGGCGGCAAAAGTAGATCCGCCCCGGCGCTGTTGGGAGCAGCGGTAATGAACAACGTATCAGCACGCGATCAACAGGGGGCGGTGGAGATCATTCCACTTGCGTCGCCTGCCCACGCCACGCCTACATTTGGAGGGATGAAGCTTCAGCAAGCCGCGCTGTGCGTGGTGTCCATCGCCCTCTCCTGCGCCTCCTGCCGGAAGGACAAGGATGACACACCGCCTGCCGTGCGCATCGTTCTGCCGGTGGCCGGATCCACCTTCGCCGTGCCTGACACCATTGCGGTGCGTGTCGAAGTGGCTGACGATCGACAGGTCACGGGCCTCACCGTTGACTTGTTGAACGCCTCGAACGGTATGGTCGTGAGCGGAGGCACCCGCACCACTACCGGGACCGGAGGCACGTACGAGTTCAACCTCATCCTTACCGACGAACGCCTTCCCACCGGTCGCTACACCATCGTGGCCCGCGCTTCGGACGGATCGAACGATGGGCGTGGTTTCCGGGAGGTGAACATCCTCGAAGCGCCGCTGCGGTTGCGGTCGCTGTTCCTTGCGCCACCCTTCGGCACGGAAAGCACCACCATCACCCGCATCGACAGCCTTGGCCAGCCCTCCACCTTCGCCACTGTGGCGGACTTCAACGGTATCGCGGTGGACAACTACACACAGCACTTGTTCGTGGCCGGATCGCAACATGCTCCGTTCCATGCGTTCCCCACTTCATCCAGTGCGAACACATGGCAGATCCCGGCCACGTGGAACGATCATCCCGAACAGTTCACGGCCGTCACGGTGGACCCGAAGGACCGCCGCGTCTACTTCGCCACCCGTGACGGCTTCATCCGTGGTTTCACGGGAACGGGGGCACAGCAGTTCACCGCCCGGTGCCTGCCCGATCACCGGTGCGAAGCCATCGTGGTGATGCAGAGCGAAGTGGCCACGTGGCAGCGCGCCATCGTGGGCGGCGCATCGCGCATCGTCACCTACACCGTAGCGGGCACCGTGTTCGAGCAACTGCCGGTGCAGCACGAGCGCATCGCCTTGTTCCACCTCACGGGCACCAGCCTCGTCCATTTCGCGAACGACGATGGCACCGGGCTTATCGAAGACCTCAACATCTCCATCGGCGGTTCGCCGGACATCCGCAGCTTTCCCGGTGAAGCGATCCGCGCCGCCATCCGGCTCGACACGAACACCTACATCATCGCGCTCACGAACAGACTGGTCCGCTTCAACCACCCGGCACGCACCACAACGGAGATCACCAGCGGGCTATCGGCCGATGCGCTGGCCTACGACCCCGCGAACGGCGCGCTGTACATCGCGCAGGGCGGCACCATGCTCACCATGGATCCGAACAGTGGCGCCATCGTCGGCAGCATCGCCACCGGCTCGCCCATCGGCCACATCTTGCCTTTGTTGAACCGATGAAATGCAGGATGCAGTTGGCAGTCGGCAGTTCGGCAACCTATTGGCGTCGTATGGAGCCGATAGCTCACCTCCATCTGAGGGGTCTGTTCGCATACGGGCCGGGCGAAGAAGTGAAGGAGGTAAGGGAGGGGCAGGCAAATGGAGGAATTAAACAATTAAGCAAAGGTGGCCCCGAAGGACGTCGGTGCTATGCCTGACAAGCTCGCCGACACCACCCTTTGCTCCATTGCTCCCATTGCTCCATTTGCCTGCTCCTGCCCTTCATCTCCTTTTGCGAACAGCTTCTGAGATGACGGCGACCTATCGGCCAGCGATCGACCGCCCAAGTGCCGAACTGCCGACTGCGGACTGCCTACTGCCTACTCCCCCACAAAGCCCACCCGAAGCGACACCCCAGCGGGTTCCCGAAAACATCACTATGGAAAGCCTCACCGCTTCTTCCCCTCGGCCTTCGCCTTCAGCACCACGCCCATGTCGCAGAACTTCTTGATGCGGCGTTCCACGAGCTTGTCGGGCGCGGTCTTCACCAACTTGTCCAGTTGTTTGATCACCTCGGCCTTCACAAGGCGGCCGGCTTCGACGGGATCGGCATGCGCGCCACCTGCGGGTTCCTTGATGATGCCATCGATCAGCTTGTTCGCCAGCATGTCCTGTGCGGTCAGCTTCAGCGCCTTGGCGGCCTGCTCCTTGTAGTCCCAGCTACGCCAGAGGATGGACGAGCAGGATTCCGGGCTGATCACGCTGTACCACGTGTTCTCCAGCATCAGCACCTTGTCGCCGATGCCGATGCCGAGCGCGCCACCCGATGCGCCCTCGCCGATGATGATGCAGATCACGGGCACTTCGAGCTTCATCATCTCGAACAGGTTGCGCGCGATGGCTTCGCCCTGCCCGCGCTCCTCGGCTTCCAATCCGGGGAACGCACCCGGCGTGTCGATCAGCGTCACGATCGGCTTGTTGAACTTCTCCGCCAGCTTCATCAGCCGCAGCGCCTTGCGGTAGCCCTCGGGGTTGGGCATGCCGAAGTTGCGGTACTGGCGCATCTTGGTGTTGATGCCCTTCTGCTGGCCGATGAACATCACCGTACGCCCATCGATCTGGCCGAAGCCGCCCACCATGGCCTTATCGTCCTTCACGGTGCGGTCGCCGTGCAGCTCGATGAACGAGTTGTCGGACAGGATCTCGATGTACTTCAGCGTGTACGGCCGGTCGGGATGGCGGCTCACCTGCACGCGCTCCCATGCCGAAAGTCCCGTATAGATGGACTTGCGGGTCTCGGCCAGCTTCTTCTCAAGGTCCTTCAGCGTGGGCTGCACGTCCACGGCACCTTGGGCGGCCACTTCCTTCAACTTCTCGATCTGCTCGATCACGGTCTGGATCGGCTTCTCGAACTCCAAGAACGTCTGCATGGTATCACGTTGGAAAGGGCGAATGTACTGGGTCGGTGATAAATCGGGCGGCGGGGGAGAGAGTGAGGTGAAGAGGGGCGAGTAGGCAAGTAGGCAGTAGGCAGTAGGCAGTAGGCACTTGGGCGGTCGGCGCTGGCCGAGAGGTCACCGCCATCTCAGATGGAGGCAACCTCTCGGTCCCATGCAACGCCCATAAGTGCCGAACTGCCTACTGCCTACTTGCCGACTCGCCGACTGCCAACTCTCCCCTGCCCCCCCACAGATACCTTCGCAACCCCATGATCCTGTTCCCGCACGCCAAGATCAACTTGGGTCTCAACGTACTGGCACGCCGCGCCGACGGCTACCACGACATCGAGAGCGTGATGGTGCCGATCCCGCTGCACGATGTGCTGGAAGCGGTGATCGCCCCGGAACTGGGTGCGAACGGCCTTGCCTACACCCGCAGCGGACTACCGATACCCGGTGCTGTGGAGACCGACCTGTGCCACAAAGCCGTGAAGTTGCTGCAACGCGGGCGCGAACTGCCCGGCCTGCGGCTGCACCTGCACAAGGTGGTGCCCATGGGCGCGGGCCTCGGCGGCGGATCCAGCGATGGCGCGCACACCCTGAAGCTGGTGAACGCGCTGTGCGGCTTGGGCCTTTCGCAGCAGGAACTGGATGGGCTGGCGCTCGATCTCGGCAGCGACTGCCCGTTCTTCCTGCGCGACCAGCCCTGTGCCGCCCGCGGCCGGGGCGAACGGCTCACGCCCATCGACCTCGACCTGCGCGGTGTATGGCTGGTGCTCGCCAACCCCGGCGTACACGTAAGCACCGCCGAAGTGTACCGCAACACCACGCCCACCGGCACCACGTGGGACCTCGAGCACATCGCCCGGCGCGCGCATTGGCGCGAATGGGCCTCCCTTCTGCCCAACACCATGGAGCCGTACGTGCTCAACGCCTATCCGGCCGTGGCCGCGTTGAAGCAGGCACTTACGGAAAGCGGTGCCTTCTATGTAGCCATGAGCGGCTCGGGCTCCAGTGTGTTCGGGCTGTTCATGGAGGAGCCTGCGGCGACCGCCCTGCCGGACGGCACGGATGTTTGGAGATCGTGTTGGGCCTGATCGTCGTTCCGCGTCCCGGTTCGGCGACCAGCGCGGTACTATCCGGGCTGAACTTGGAAATGTCCATGTCCCCATCCCCGAGGCAGCAGCGATCACCTGAACTGCAACTCGTACAACTTCCTGTACGCCCCGTCCTGCGCGAGCAGCGACTGATGATCGCCCTGCTCGATGATGCGGCCCTTGCCCAGCACGAGGATACGATCGGCTTTCTGGATGGTGCTGAGGCGGTGCGCGATGACGATGCTCGTGCGGCCCTTCGTGATGTTCTCCGTGGCCTGCTGGATCAATTGTTCGCTGCTGCTGTCCACACTGCTGGTGGCTTCGTCCAGCACCAGCACCTTCGGCTTGTTCACCGCTGCGCGGATGAAGGCGATGAGCTGCCGCTGGCCGAGGCTGAGGATGCTTCCTCGCTCACGCACCTCGGTGTCATAGCCATCCGGCAGCCGCATGATGAACCCGTGTGCACCCACGGCCTTCGCCGCTTCGATCACATCGGCGCGTGAGATGGCGGGATCGCCCAGCGTGATGTTGTTGTGTACCGTATCGCTGAAGAGGAACACGTCCTGCAGCACCACGGCGATGCTCTTCCGCAGTTCCGCAAGGGCATAGCTGTTGATGTCGTGACCATCCAGCAGCACTTCGCCGCGTTGGAACTCGTAGGCTCGGCTGAGGATGTTGATGATGCTGCTCTTGCCGGAACCGGTGGCCCCCACGAGCGCGACCATCTCACCGGCCTTCGCCTCGAAAGTGATCTCGTGCAACACGAAATTCTCGTCCTCGTACGCGAACCACACATCATTGAAGCGGATGTCGCCCTTCAATCCGGTGGTGCTGCGTGTGCCGTCGTCGGGCAATGCGGATCCGGTATCGAGCACCTTGAACACGCGCTCGCTGCCCACCATGCCCATCTGCAACACGTTGAAGCGGTCGGCCAGTTGGCGGATGGGCCGGAACAGCATGTTGATGAAGAGGATGTACGCGAAGATGTCGCCGAGCGTGGCATGCCCGGCCAATACGTCCTTCACACCCCACCACACGAGGAAGGCGAGCGAGATGGCACTGAGCACCTCCACCACGGGAAAGAAGATGCTGTACGCCAGCACACTGCGGATGTGCGCCTTGCGGTGCTCGCGGTTGATGGCTTGGAACTTGCGGTACTCCTGCTGCTCGCGGCCGAAGAGCTGCACGATGGCCATGCCTTGGATGTGTTCCTGCACGAAGGCGTTGAGCCGCGCCACCTGTGTGCGCACATCCTGAAAGCTCTTCTGGATGCTGTTCTTGAAGATGTTGGTGCTCCACAGCAGCAGCGGGATCGGCACCATGCTGAGCAGGGCGAGCTTCCAGTTGTACACGAACATCACCACCACGACAACAAGCAGCTTCAGGATGTCGCCCATGATCATGAGCAGCCCCTGCGAGAAGATGTCGTCGATGGTCTCGATGTCGCTGATCACGCGGGTGACGAGCGTGCCGATGGGCGTGCGGTCGAAGTAGCGCAGCTTGAAACCGAGCACTTTCGCATAGAGCTTCTGCCGCAGATCGAAGGTGACGGCCTGCCCCAGCCACGCCGTCCAGTAGGCTTGGTAGTACTGCACCACGGTCTCCACGATCAGCAGCACGACGACCACGCTGGTGATGGCCCACACCAGCGTTCCCGTGCCCGGCCCCGCCAGCGATCGCGTGACCCCGGCGGCCCACGCGATGCTGCGCGCGTTCCAGTTGGATGTCTCGGTGATCGCGAAGAGCTGCTCGTACACACTGGCGGCCACATCCACCAGCCAGCCGAGCATGATGGGCCTGAGCACCCCGACGATGCTGAGCACGAACGTGAGCACCACGGCCCACCAGAAGATGCCGCGATAGGGCTTGGTGAATGCGAACACACGTCCGAAGAGTTCGCGATCGAAGGCCCTGCCCTGCGCCGGGGTCTTGTCCTTCTTCCTCTCCTCCTTCGCCGGTGCAGCGGTCGCGGTGCTCATGCCTTGCCGTTCGGGATGAAAGGGTACACCACGTGTTCCAGATAGAGTCCGCGTGCCGATGCGCTCTTGCCAGCCATGCTCCGGTCCTTCGCATCGATCACCGCGCGCATGCTCTCGGGCGGGGCCTGCCCCCTGCCGATGCGGATGCACGTGCCCACGATGGCCCGTACCATGTTGCGCAGGAAGCGGTCGGCGCGGATGCGGAACTGGTAGCCGTTCGGGACCTCCTCCCACGTGGCGAAGCGGACATCGCACAGCATGGTCTTCGCATCGCTGCCCGCCTTGCAGAAGCTGCTGAAGTCCTGCCTGCCGATCAGGTGTTCGCAGGCGGCGTTCATGGCGGCCACGTCCAGCGCGGGATGCAGCACGTGCGCACGGTCGGCCATGAAGGCATCCTTGCGGCGCAGGATCAGGTAGCGGTAGCCGCGCTCGGTGCAACTGAAGCGCGCATGGGCATCATCGCCCACGGGGATCACGCGCTTGATGGCGATGCTATCGGGCAGCATGCTGTTGAGGCTGTACACGAGGCGCTCGTCGATCGTCTTGTCCGAGGGCGCGTCGAAATGCAGGTAGTAATCCGTGGCATGCACACCGGTATCGGTGCGGCCGCAGCCCACCACGTATAGATCGGGCGCATGCAGGGCGATGCGCAAGGCGCGCTCCACCTCCTCCTGCACAGTGGGCGCGGCAAGTTGGCGCTGCCAACCCCGGTAGGGCTTGCCGTCGTAGGCCAGCTGAAGGAAATAGCGCGGCAGGATCTCCATGCACGGGAAAGTTCGCCTTCGCCGATCCGCCTTGCCGCTGGTAGCGGCTTCGACGAACGAAGGGCGCAAAGGTACCCGGTCGATCGGCCTTGGAAGCGATGCACTTCCTTTGCCTCATTGCCTGCACCCTGTTACGGCGAAACATGCTCCGCATCGGCCTCATCAGCGACACCCACGGCTGGCTCGACCCGCGCGTGAAGGAGCATTTCGCCCAATGCGACGAGATCTGGCATGCGGGTGACATCGGCCCGGACGTAGCTGAAGAACTGGCACGGTGGAAACCCCTGAAAGCGGTGTACGGCAACATCGACGATGGCCCTGCACGGCTGGCTTTCCCCGAACACCTGCGCTTCACTGTGGAAGGCGTACGCGTGTGGATGACGCACATCGCAGGCAAGCCACCGCGCTACACCCCCGAAGTACTGAAGGAACTGCGCTCCACCCCCACCGACCTGTTCATCTGCGGGCATTCGCACATCTGCGCCGTGCGGTTCGACCCGGCCGTGAATTGCCTGTACATGAACCCCGGCGCGGCTGGGCGGCACGGCTGGCATCAGGTGCGCACCCTGCTCCGGTTCGGTCTGGAAGCGGGCAAGGTGAAGGATCTGGAGGTGATCGAGCTGGGGAAGCGCGGAGCGATCTGAACCGAACAGGGGATCGTTGAATACGAGACCGGCCACGGCCTGCGTTCCGGCTGGGTGGGCGATAGCTTCGTTGCCCGCCTTCGTCAGCTTCGGCGCCACGCATGAAAAAGCTTCTGGACCGCATCCCTGCCCGCCTGCGCAACCGCTACACGGCCACCGCACTCGGTCTGCTGTGCTGGATCGCCTTCTTCGACCAGAACGACGCGTGGACCACCTTCAAGAACCGGCGTGAACTGGCACGGATGCAGGAGCAGAAGGAGTTCTACGTGACCGAGATCGCACGGACCAAGGAACACCTGCACGAACTGGGCAGCGACAAGGCCCTACTGGAGAAGTTCGCCCGCGAGCGCTACCTGATGAAGCGCGACAACGAGGACATCTTCGTGCTGGTACCTGAGAAGAAGGACTGACCGGGACGGTGAAAGTCGGCAGCAGGCAGTCCGCAGCGGGCAGCAAATACGCTGTCGGACATTTGCTGCCGACTGCCTGCTGCGGGCGACTTGCTACTTCCTGCTTGCTACTTCACGCAACACTCCACGGCACCGCTTGCACAGAGATCGTGGATGAGCCGTTCCGTGCGTAGGCGGCGACCGGCGGCCCGCAGGTGATAATGCGTATCGTGGAAGGCCGTGTCGGGGAACACGTACGTGGCGGGATCGCCGAGGAGCGGGTATCCGGCTTCCGCCATGCGTGTACTGATCGTGCCCTCGATGTCCGGCCTGCGGCTGGAGGCGGCGATGGCGGGCCACGTGACCACCAACCGGGCACCATGCGCCGCAACGCTATCGGCCAGTTCGCGCACCACGGGCAGTGTGGCGCGGTGGAAGGCGGGCATCACATGCTCCACCGGGCTTTGGCGCGCAGCATCACGCTGCGGCAGCCCGAGGTGAGCCACCATGTCGCCCTGCGTGTTGAACCCATCGGCACGGTACACCCTGTCGCCTCCGGCCCCTTCCCATTCACCGGTGATGTGCTTCCAAGCAGCCTGGCAGCGCATGATGGCAAGCGCCACATGGATGCGCGGCCTGCGATACCAAGGCATCACATCCAACGCACCCGGAGCCAGATCCGCCGTGAGCACATGCACCTCGTTGTCCGTCACCGGCTTCGCGTAGCAGGACAGCTCGAACGCGGCGATCACCAAGTCGCCCGGCCCGAGGCGGCCCTTCACCTCGTTCACCATGAACTCCATGCCCAGCCCGCCATGGATGCCCATGTTCACCACGGGGCGGCACAATGCCCGCTCCAGCAGTTCGCTGTCCATGCCGAACGCCGTGTTGCTGCCGCCGATCACCACCACCTTGGGCGATGGCAGCGCCGCCAGCCGCGCCTCCTTGACAGCCGTGGCTCCGTGATAATCCACACGGGCAACCTCATGGCCATCGTGGTATCCGAGGAAGAGGATGGCCGCCATGAGGCATCCGCCCACCGCCGCCCGCAGCAGCAACCGCAGCGGCTCAGAACTGGAAGTAGATGAACTCATGGGTCGAACGCATGTCCATGTGAAGAAGGATCACCAGAACGATGGCGATGTAGACGGCCCACCGCCGCCACGCCTGTGCGGGCAGGGCTTCCAGCGCGTGCTGGTGGCGGCGGGCAAGCCACTCCACCACCAGCATCAGCGCGATCCAGCGTGTGGCGGGATGCATGGCCCACGTGAGCAGCGCGCGCGGGCGGAGCGGCAGGTTCCGCACCATGGCATCGAGGTAGTCCAGCGCGTGCCGCATGTCCTCCGCACGGAAGAAGACCCACGCCACCAGCACCAGCAGGAAGGTGAGCAGCATGGCGGGCAGCTCGCGCAGGGTGGCATCATCGCGGCGCGTCTTCGCATCACTTGCGATCCGCGGGATGTGGTACACGCCGTGCAGCAGGCCCCAGTTGATGAAGGTCCAGTTGGCGCCATGCCACAGCCCGCTCACGGTGAAGGTGATGAGGATGTTGCGGAACCGGCCCGCCTTGGTGCGCCAGCCGCCCAAAGGCATGTACACGTAATCCCTGAACCACGTGCTGAGCGAGATGTGCCAGCGCCGCCAGAACTCGGCGATATTGCGCGAGAAATACGGGTAAGCGAAATTGCGGCTGAGGTTGAACCCGAACAGCCGTCCGCAACCGATGGCGATGTCGCTGTACCCGCTGAAGTCGCCGTAGATCTGGAAGGCGAAGAAGAAGGCACCGAAGAAAAGGGTGATGCCCGGCGTGGAGGAGATGTCGCCCCCGAAGATCTCGTCCACCACGGGAGCGCAACCGTCCGCGATCACCATCTTCTTGAAGAAGCCCCACAGCATCTGGCGCAGCCCGTCCTTCGCACGCCCCATGTCGAACCGGCGCGGCACTTGGAACTGGGGAAGCAGGTTCGCCGCACGCTCGATCGGCCCCGCCACGAGCGGAGGGAAGAAGCCCACGAACGCCATGAACTCCACCGGGTCGTGCGTGGCCCGCATCTGCCTGCGATAGATGTCGATGGTGTAGCTCAGCGACTGGAACGTATAGAAGCTGATCCCCACCGGCAGGATGAGATGCAAGGTGGGCAGGTCGGGCTGCAGGCCGATGGCCAGCATCATATCGGCCAGCCCTTCGCGGAAGAAGTTGAAGTACTTGAAGGTGGCAAGCAGCCCGAGATTCACCACGAGGCTGACGATCAACAGCGCCTTGCGGCGTGGCTGCGTGGAGGCCCGGTCGATGGCGAGGGCGAGCAGGAAATCCCCGGCCGAGCTGGCGATCAGCAGGCCGAGGAAACGCCAGTCCCACCAGCCGTAGAACACGTAGCTGGCAGCCAGCACGAACATGTTCTGTAGGCGCAGGCTCCGGTTGAAGACGTACCAGTACAGCAGGTACACCACCGGAAGGAATACCAGAAAGGCGAACGAATGGAAGAGCATGCGCCGGGTATCAGGCCCCGGCTAATGTAACCGGACCTACGAATAGGCGATCAGCCTCACCAAAGCGGTGGGGCGAAGCGCGGCCTAATGATGATGCCCGCCCGCCCCATGCACGTGGCCATGCGAAAGCTCCTCCTCCGTAGCCATGCGCACATCGGTGATCTCCACGTTGAAGTGCAGCGTCACGCCCGCAAGCGGATGGTTGCCGTTGAGGGCCACGATACCGTCCTCCACACTGATCACGGTGAACACGCCCATGTCGCCGCCCTCATTACCGGCTTGGAACTGCATACCGGGTTCCACCTGCTGCCCACCGAAACGGTCGGCAGGCACCTTGTGTACCAAGGAAGGGTCAAGCTCCCCATAGCCTTCCGAAGCGGGCACCACGGCCTGCACCTTATCGCCGGCCTGCTTGCCTTCCAATTGACGCTCCAGCCCCGGCACGATCATCTGGTGGCCTTGGATGTAGGCGAAAACATCGCGACCTGCGCTGGTATCCAGCAATTTGCCGTCGGCATCGTTCAGTGTGTAATGGAAGGAAACGACGGAGTTCTTGGTTATTTGCATGCTTTGTTCGTGTTTCGGCGCCAAAGCCTTGGCGAAGGTGACCGTAGCCTTCCTCGCTGGCAAAGGTGCCGCGATGGACAGGCGGAGGTATTGGGCCGAAAGGTAGGGACCGCTCGTGGAGCGGCCATGAAGAACGAAGCCCCTCCGCCATCTGGCGGAAGGGCTTCCTTTCAAAAGGGTCCGGTCTCAGAGCTTGTGCGCGTGGCACGTCTCGGAACAGGCATGGCCTTGCTCACCGCAGGCGTAGGCGTGCGCGCCATCCTTGCAGGCCTCGGTGCAGGCATGCTCCTTCAGGTCGGCATGGGCATGATCGTGGGCATGAGCCTTGGCACCATGGCAGCCAGCAGCCGAGGCGGAAGCCTTGCCAGCGCAGCAACCGGCTTTCGGTGCGGCGGCATCCGTGGTGGCTGTTTCAGCGGCAGGAGCGGCGGCATTGGCATCAGCGGAAGCCTTCGCCTTGCCTGCGCAGCAACCGGCCTTGGCGGCTTTGGCGCAACCGGCCTTCTCGGTCTTGGCGGGTTCGGGAGCGGGTTCGGTGGAAGTGGATTGGGCGCTCAGGGCACCGGCGAAGGCCACACAGGCGATCAGGGAAAGGAGCTTTTTCATGCTTTGAACGCCGAAGCCCGGCGTAGGCGTTTGATTTGGAACGGCAGCGTGAGGTACAAAGATCGCACCAAAAATACGAAAAACAGAAATTGGGTCTTACGCCTGTGGGGGCCTCGCCGGTCTTTGATACGGTCGCTTTGTCCATGGCTCGAACGAGTACCTTCGGAGCGGTCCGCATACATCCCGGACCAAGGGACCGATGGCACTTCCGAAGCACCTGCGACTCGTGACGATCCTGTGCCCGGCCCTGCTGCTCGCCGCTCACCCGCTTTCCGCACAGGACAGGGACCTTGAGGAAGCTCGCGGATACATGGAGCAGGACGCCTGCGAAGAAGCCTCGGCAGCAGCCGCACGATCTCTGGCAAGACAGCAGGGGGCCGAAGCGCACTGGATCATCGGCCACTGTCTGCTTGAGCGCGATGCCTTGGACAGCGCCCTGTGGCATTTGACGCAGGCTGTGGGGATGGACAGCGCCCATGTTGACGCCGTGTTCGATTTGGGAAGGGCTCATCAATACCTCGGCGATGCGGAGGCGGCCATCGGGCGGTTCCGGGCATACACCGCGTTGCAGCCGGGCAAGATCCGCGGAAGGATCCAAGAGGCCCTCGTCCACATGCGGCTGCTCGACGACGTGGAGCGCACGGTGGACATCCTCTCCGAATGCCTGAAGGAGCATCCTTCCAACGCAGTGGCCCAGTACTACATGGCCGTCGCACAGAACAAGCTCGGCAACCACGACAAGGCAATGGAATGGGCCGGGCGCGGGGAGCAGGACCATTCCGACGATCCGGACTTCCCGGCGCTGAAGGGCGGTTGGGCCATGCGGGAGGAGCAGTGGAAGGACGCTGCGGATGCCTATCGGAAGGCCCATGCCATCTCACGCAGCACACGTCACGGTCAGTCCGCCGCCTACTGCACGATCATGGCGAATACGCACACGGACGCATGGCACCGATCGGAGAATGGAGACCTCCGGTTCAACCACATCGGTGCGGAACACATGGCGCGCATGGACGAGCAACTCACCGAGGAGGGCGGACCATACCACTACCCCACATTGCAGGCCCTGTTCGACAGTGGGCCGGAGTCCCTTTCATTGGACCGGATGTTCATGTTCTACTATGGGCAGCACACCCATCCGGAGTATTCACCCTATTCCGACGACATCGACGACATCCTTCGCCCCCTGTTCGACAAAGAGAAGTACAAGCAGGTGATGGCCGAATCGGAGAAGCACCTCGCGAAGCATCCCGGTTGCCTTAAGGCACTCCGTGCCCTCGCTGTCGCGAGCAGGCACACTGAAGGATCGGCGGCCGCCTCCCTGCGCCACCTCCTGCGCTATGAAGGCCTGTTGCAGGGGATCCTCGCATCCGGAAGCGGCGGCACCCCCGAGGATGCCATTATCGTGGCAAGTGTCAGCGACGAGTACGTCCTGCTCGGATACATGGGACTTCAAATGCATTCCCAAAGCCTCACCGGGTCCGGCGGCCACAAGCTGGACCTCATGGCATGTAAGGACGGGGACGGCGTTGAACGGAAGGTGTACTTCGAGATCAGCAAGCCTTTCGCCTCCATGGCCAAAATGTTCAGTGATCCCGGGTCGCAGAAGTCCACGCGCAAGGGCGGGAAGAAAAAACAGGGGAAGTGACCCGCACACACCAGTGTCGCTTGACGGGTCTGACACCCACTGCCCGCCATGCCCGATCTTCGCACCATCGCCTTTGCCAAGTGCTTCGGCGAGCAATGAATGCCCAACGACAAGCTATTTGCCGACTTCCCTCCCGCTACACGCGAGCAATGGGAGGCCGTGATCAGGAAGGAATTGAAGGACAAGGACCCCGCCACGCTGCTGGTTGATGTGGATGGCACGGCCCTCCCGCCCTTCCATGTGGCCGGTGATGGCATTCCGGCCGGTGGCCGCCGCCGTGGCATCAAACGCACGGCGAACAACTGGCGTTGCACCGTAGGCGTGGATGCCACCGCTGCGGACGCCAACAAACTGGCCCTCGAAGCCCTCATGGGCGGGGCTGATGCGCTGGAAGTCTACGGCAAACCCGCTGATCTGAATGCCGTGTTGCAGGATGTCTGGGTCGGCGCCATCGACCTTGCCGTGGACGGTGATGCCACCACGCTGGACACCCTGCTCGCCCTCCATACCGAGCAGAACACGCCTGCCACCGATGTGAGCCTCTGCCTCGGCCTGCCCCACGATGCCGATGTGAGCGGACTGAAAGAAACCGTGGCCAAGTACCCGCGCATCCGGCTCTTCAGCATCAGCGACGGCCCCATTCACCAGTCGCCTTTCACCATTCACCCGACCGCCGAGGCGCTTCAACAAGGCAAAACGCTCCTCGGCTCCCTCCTCCGCCAAGGCTACACCATCGACGACGCCTGCGCCCGCCTCCAGTTCCGCCTGCACCTCAGCGACGATCTCTTCCTCGAAGCCGCCCGCCTCCGCGCCTTCCGTGAGGCATGGGCCACGATCGTGGACACGTTCAAGCCCGAGCATGATTGTTCGCACAATACGTGGGTCCAAGCGGTGGTCGGCCTCGGCTCCGCTCGGCCTGACACACCGCCTGGGTCATCACCATATACCGAATTGATCCGCGCCACATTGCAGGCCATCAGCGCGATCACCGGTGGCTGCGATGGTCTCACGATCCCCACGCCGCAGCTTCCCGAAGGCGACGCATTGGCGCGACGGGTTGTTCGCAACATCCATAACCTGCTGCGCGATGAGAGTTTTCTGGGCCGTGTGGCCGATCCGCTGGGGGGCTCGTACTCGGTGGAGAGGTTGACGCATGTGTTGGTCGAGCAACTGGCTGTCAGTTGTCAGCTGTCAGTTGTCAGTGGAGATCGCAGCCTGACAACTGACAACGAACAACTAACAACCACGAACCTCCCGAACAGGGAAGAGATCCCCCTCCGATCCTTCTACACGCCCGTAGACACCGCAACCCACGAGCACCTCCACTACGCCGCCGGCATCCCACCCTACCTGCGCGGGCCGTACGGCAGCATGTACGCCATCCGCCCGTGGACCATCCGCCAGTACGCGGGCTTCAGCACGGCCGAGGCCAGCAACGCCTTCTACCGCCGCAACCTCGCCGCCGGGCAGATGGGCCTGAGCGTGGCCTTCGACCTCGCCACGCACCGCGGCTACGACAGCGATCACCCGCGTGTGACCGGTGACGTGGGCAAGGCCGGTGTGGCCATCAGCAGCG
>JAHBUM010000063.1 GCA_019638075.1 Flavobacteriales bacterium
GAGCCACCTGGTGCGTAGGCCCGGTGACCGCCGGCCAGGCAGCAGCCTGCGCCGACACGGAAGCTTGGGGCAAGGTGTGCAACGTGACCATCGCCCCCTGCTCGCAGGTGGATGGTGGAAGCCAGAGCATGACCCAGGGAGCCGGTTCGGGCCTGACGATGTACCCGAACCCGAACCGTGGCGACCAGGTGTACCTGAACATCGCCAGCGTGGAGCAGGGTGTGAGCACGGTGAGCGTGGACATCTACGAGCTGAGCGGCAAGCGCGTGAGCGCGCGCACGATCGCAGTTCAGGATGGCTACCTCAATACGGCTCTGGAACTGAACAGCCTGACCGGTGGCATGTACATGGTCCACATCACCGCTGGTGAGAAGACCTACACCGAGCGCCTGGTGATACAGCCCTGAGCGGCCCATAGGACCCCTTGAAAGGCCGAAGCCCCATCCCATACCGGGATGGGGCTTCCGCATTTTGGGGCTGTTGACCCGCTCTCCAAGACGAACACACCCGCCTCTGGTACGGTATGTACACATTTCGGAGGGTGAACGGGCCCGCGCGGTTAGAGAGGGCTGACCGACACAACATGCGCAATGTATCGGGCTTGCCTGCCGAAGGCACGGCCTTCAGCCCGGCTAACACGCGGGATCGCCCTAAACCCATGGCGCCTGCCGATGGGCTGGCCTTGAGTCCGCCGGAGCGGCTTCCGTGCCTGCGCGTAGCCGCTTCGGCGAAGGCAAGGCGCGAAGGCGCAGTATGCCACGTAGACCTCTGTCATGATCTGTCCGCCGAGAAAGCCCGCAACGCCTTGGCGGACGAATTAGGACGGGGGACTGGCATAAGAACAGTGGCGTTTTCAACAGGTGTGGACGATCAGGTGCCCGGTGTGCGGAAGGTGGCCGGTATCTTTGCGCCCGCCTGCCAAGGGCACGGCACCCTTCGCACGAATGCTTGTAAGCCAGCGTCCCGAAGCCCTCCTCCTGCTCGCCGACGGCACCGTGTTCCGCGGCCGGGCGATCGGCGCTTCGGGGATCACCACCGGAGAGATCTGCTTCAACACCGGCATGACCGGCTACCAGGAGATCTTCACCGACCCCAGCTACACCGGCCAGATCATGGCCCTCGCCACGCCGCATGTGGGCAACTACGGTGTGAAAGCCGATGAGGTGGAGGGCCCTCGCATCAGCATTGCCGGTCTGGTGGTGAAGAAGTTCAGCGAAGTGTGGAGCCGACCGGGTGGTGAAGGTTCACTGGACGACTACCTGAAGGCGCAGGGCATCGTGGGCATCAGCGATGTGGATACGCGCAAATTAGTGCGACACATCCGCGACAACGGCGCGCAGAACGCGCTGATCAGCTCTTCGGAGATGGATCTCCAAGTGTTGAAGAAGAAGCTTGCCGCCGTGCCCGATATGGCCGGTCTGGAACTTTCCAGCAAGGTGACCACCGCCAAGGAATACGAGATAGGCCCGGCCGATGGCGCGTTCCGCGTGGCGTTGGTGGACTTCGGCGTGAAACGCAACATCGAGCGTTGCCTCGCCGAGCGCGATTGCCGTGTGCGGGTGTTCCCGATGAGCACCCCGCTGGAGGCCCTGCTTGCGTGGAAGCCCGATGGCATCATGCTTAGCAACGGGCCCGGCGATCCCGGTGCGATGCCTGCGAGCGTGAAGCTCGTTCGCTCCGTGGTGGACAGCGGCCTGCCGGTGTTCGGCATCTGCCTTGGGCACCAGCTGATCGCGGAGAGCGTGGGCATGTCCACCGAGAAGATGCACCACGGCCATCGCGGCATCAACCATCCGGTGAAGGACCTTACGACCGGCCGCGACGAAGTGACCTCGCAGAACCACGGCTTCGTGGTGCGCCGGGCCGATGCGGAGAAGAACGCGGCCGTGGAGATCACGCACGTACACCTGAACGATGGCAGCGTCGCGGGTTTCCGGCTGAAGGATCGCCCGGTCTTCTGTGTGCAATACCACCCAGAAGCAGGTCCCGGCCCGTACGACAGCCGCTACCTCTTCGATCGTTTCGTGGAGAACATGCGCAATGCCGTTCGCGTAGAACGCAACCGACCCAAGAATTTGCCTGCCGGCATGGCAGGCGCATAACGTTCCCAGCATGAGTTTGATCGCCAAGATCCAGGCCCGCGAGATCCTCGATTCGCGGGGCAACCCGACCATTGAAGTGGATGTATGGACGGACACCGGCCACATGGGCCGCGCCGCCGTACCCAGCGGTGCCAGCACCGGCGCGCACGAAGCCGCCGAACTGCGCGATGGCGACAAGAAACGCTACCTCGGCAAGGGCGTGCAGCAGGCTGTGGAGAACGTGAACAGCACGCTGAACACCGAGCTGAACGGTGCGCTGGTGACCGACCAAGCCATGATCGACAAGGCGCTGGTGGCGCTGGATGGCACGAAGAACAAGTCGAACTTGGGCGCCAACGCGATCCTGGGTGTGAGCCTGGCCGTGGCGAAAGCCGCAGCCAGCGAAGCCGGGTTGCCGCTGTATCGCTACGTGGGCGGTGTGAACGCGAACATGCTCCCGGTGCCGCTGATGAACATCCTGAACGGCGGTGCGCATGCCGACAACAAGGTGGACGTGCAGGAGTTCATGATCATGCCCGTGGGCGCGAAGCGTTTCGCCGATGGCCTGCGCATGGGTGCCGAGGTGTTCCACGCGCTGAAGGCCGTGCTGAAGAAGAAGGGCCTGAGCACGAACGTGGGTGACGAAGGCGGCTTCGCCCCCGACCTGCCCAGCAACGAGGATGCGCTGAAGCTCGTGATGCAAGCCATCGAACAGGCGGGCTACAAACCCGGCGATGACATCGTGCTCGCGCTGGATTGTGCAAGCACCGAGTTCTACGACGCGAAGAAGAAACGCTACACGCTGGAGAGCACCGGCGACAGCCTCACCAGCAAGGAGATGGTGGCGATGTGGGCCGATTGGGCGAAGCGCTACCCCATCGTGAGCATCGAGGATGGCATGAGCGAGGACGATTGGGACGGCTGGAAACTGCTGACCGAGACCATCGGTGACAAGGTGCAGCTCGTGGGCGATGACCTGTTCGTGACCAACACGCAGCGCCTCAGTGAAGGTATCGAGAAGCACACCGCCAACAGCATCCTGGTGAAGGTGAACCAGATCGGCACGCTCACCGAGACCATCGAAGCCGTGGACATGGCGCACCGCGCGGGCTACACCAGCATCATGAGCCACCGCAGCGGCGAGACGGAAGACAACACCATCGCCGACCTGGCCGTGGCGCTCAATTGCGGCATGATAAAGACCGGCAGCGCCAGCCGCAGCGACAGGATCGCGAAGTACAACCAGTTGCTCCGCATCGAAGAGCAGTTGGGCGCGGCGGCGCGGTATCCGGGAAGGAGCCTGCGGTACGTGGGCTGATGTGCCGCTCCTGTCCGCGATGCGGGCGAGGTCTACCGCACCACCACGGTGCCGATCATCAGGTCTTCGTTGTCCGATCGGGCGAGCAGGAGGTACGGGCCGTTTGGTAGTGTGTGCAGCGGCAGCACGACCGTTAGCCCGTTCATTGCGAGGGAGGCGACAGAGCGGCCGGCCGTGTCGATCAGTTCGATGGTGCCCGTGAACGGCGTATCGGTGGAGACGACCACCTGCTCGTGCGCCGGGTTGGGGCCGACGGTCCAGTTCCGCTGCATGGCGCGTTCGCTTACGCCCACGGTACCCGTCCGCCAGGCGAGCGCGTATTCACCCGTCGCCACACTGTCGATGTCGATGCGGCCGTAGCCATCGGTGGCCGAGCCGAGGTTGGAGGTGGTGCCGCCCCACGGTATCCACGCGGCGTCGGGGCCGTTGCGGTGCAGCAGTACCAGACTGTCCTCGTGGAAGGTGAGGCCAAGAGTGTCGCGCATCAAGCCGGGATCGAGCGTGTTCATGGTGTTGCGGCCATCGAACACGATGCGCCCGCTGAACCGTGCTGCGTCGGTCCAGTTGCCGGTCAGGCGCCAATAGCGGTCGGGACTGATCACATAGGCCGAAGCCCCGGCGAAGGAGCCTTCATCGGCCGCCACCCAGTATTGCTCCATGCGCACGAGCGTTGGATCGCCCGCGCGGGGGCGCAGTTCGAGATTCGCCTGCGTGGAATTGATCGTGGCCGTGTTGGTCACCGTGAAGGTGCTTCCGGTGCATGCCAGCGACAGCCGCTCATCGTCGTTGATCCACACGAACGCGGGCTCGAAGGGGATCGTGCGATCGAGCGCGGTGGACGCTCCTCCCACCATCACCGTGTCGCGGTACACGTTGTTGGCATTGGTGCCGATGACGGCGATCGTGACCGGCACGTTGTGGTAGGACGCTGCAGGCCCGCGTTGTTTCTGCCCGATGGTGAGCTGCATGATCCAGCCATCCTCGCCGGGCGTGACGCGTTGCGCATCAATCTCGAACGCCGCCCATCCGGGCTGCTGGATCCAGTCGGTGAAGAAATCGGTGAGGTCCATGCCGCTGGTCATGCTCAGGTGGTCGCGCAGCATGGTGGTGTTCACCGGCTGGAAGGCATGGGTGCCGAGAAAGCTCGTGAGTCCCGCGCTGAAGGCTTCGTCGCCCATATAGCTGCGCAGAGAATGGAGCACATCCGCGCCCTTGTTGTAGGTGTGTGTGCCGTAGGTCCACTCCTGCGGCATTTCGTTCAGTGCCCACCAGCCTTCGTCCGCGAGGTGCGCGCGCTGCACCATGGCGCGGTGGTTGGAACGCACCTCGGCCATGTAGCGCGGCCTGCCGTACACGTGTTCGAGGAAGAGGTAGCTGAGGTATTCCGCGAAACCCTCGTTGATGTACATCTCCTCCGCGCGGTCGCAGGTGACCAGGTTGCCGAACCAGTGGTGGGCCAGTTCATGCGCCATGGTGGTCTCGTAAGCCAGGGTGCCATCCGTGATGGAACGCGGGTAGTGTATGCTGGTGCTGTGCTCCATGGCGCCCACGGTGGTGAGCACGTAGCCCACCTTCTCCCATTGGTACGGGCCGAAGAGCGCCTCGAAATGCGCGAACGCATCGGGAAGGTGTGCGAACGACGACCGCATCCTGACCGTATCGGCGGGCGCAGCGACCAGTTCCACCGGCACCGTTCCGCCCAGCACCGTCGGCAGCGTGTCGCGGGCCACGGCATAGTTCGCTGCCGCCACGGACACGAGGTAGGCAGGCATGCTACCCGCGCACGTCCAGTGGTTGATCAGCGTATCGCCACCGAGCGGGATGCGCTCCACCAGCGTTCCGTTGCACCACGCCTTCCTGCCACCGGCGGTGCGGATGAAGAACTCGTAGGTGCTGCGTTCGGTGAAGTCGTCGAGGCAGGGGAACCATGTGCGGCCGTATGAGTGGGGCACGCTCTCGAAGGCGACGCCGAGGTTGTAGGTGAGCGATGGGGATGTGTAGAAGCCGCCGAAGCCGCTGGCGTCCGTCACCGGGTCGCCGCCGTAATGCACGGTGAATTCCACGGTGTCCGAGGTGTTCAGTTCAGCGGTGGGCGTGATGGTGAGCATGATCCCGTTCTGTTCGTGGGGCCATCGCCCTTCGGACGTGGTGACCGAATCCACCGAAAGCGCCTCCAAGTGCAGATCGAAGCTGGTGAGACCATCGGTGCGCGGCACGAGATGGATGGTGCATGCGCCACGGATGATGTTGCCCAAGGTGAGGTCCAGCTCGATGCGTTGGTGCAGGATGTCGATGGGGGCCAGGGCTGCGGTGCCGCTCTTCGCTACTCCCCGCCGCATCCGGTGCTTGGTGCTGGCACAGTCGTGTTGTCCGCTGGCGGCGATGGTGGTGAGCAGGGTGCAGAGCAGGACCAAGCTGGTGTATCTCCGAGGGTGCATGTTCAAATGTAGGTCGGCGGGTGCCGGTGAGGGTGAATGAGTGAGAGGGTGCCGGAGTGCGAGAGCCGCATCCTCGAACTCTTGCACCCTCTCGCCCTTTCCCTGATCCTCCCACCGAGCCGAGGGCCGACCGGCACTTTATGCACGCGCTCAGGATCCCTAACTTTGATACCATCGGTTGGGGTCCCAAACCCCATCTGCCATGAAGCCAAGCGCCGAACTCCACGATCTGATCAAGTCGCTGACCAAGTCGGAGAAGCGCTTCTTCAAGCTGCATTCCGCGTTGCAGTCGGGCGACAAGAACTACCTGCGGATCTTCGATGCGATCGACAGGCAGAAGGTCTACGATGAGGATGCGATCAAGAAGCAGTTCGAGAAGGAGACCTTCATCAAGCACCTTCCTTCGGAGAAGAACCACCTGTACAAGCTCATCCTGAAGGCGCTGCGGGCCTTCCATGCGGAGAGTTCCGTCAGCGGCGTCCTGAAGCAGGAGATCAAGAACATCGAGATCCTCTACCAGAAGGGGCTTTACACCGAGTGCAACAAGCTTTTGCACCGGGCCAAGCGGGTCGCCAGGGACAACGAGCGGTTCTACTACTGGTTCGAGCTGCTCAGCTGGGAGAAGATGCTTTTGGAAGAGGCGTACGAGAGCGGCGAGTTCACCAAGGACCTCGATGCGCTGATCGAGGAGGAGCGCGATGTGATCGAGAAGCTGCGGAACCTGGCGGCGTACCACATCCTGTACAGCAAGATCAACTATGTGTTCCGAAGCGGCGGCTATGTGCGCACCGACGAGGAGCACGCCATGGTGGAGGAGATCAGCGAGCACCCCTTGATCAAGGGGAAGAACACCGCGCTGTCATGGCGCGCCGCCACCATCTGCTACTACACACAGGGGTTCTGCCAGTGGGCCAAGCGCGATTGGAAGACGAGCATGGAGAAGTTCCAGCGCGTGAAGCAGATCCTCGACGAGCATGCGCCCATCCGGTCCGATCTTCCCAAGCGGTACATCCGCACCTTGCACTACATCATCAATGCGCAGATCGAACTGCACGACCTGAAGAGTGCAAGGGCCAACATCGGGCACATGCGCGAACTGCCGGGACAGGCGGGGTTCGGTGGGCAGAACATAGAGGCACAGGTGTTCGTGGCCAGCTTCCTCAGCGAACTGCGCCTGCTGGACCGGAGCGGCGAGCACGAGCAGGCGATCGCGCTCACGCCGACCATCATCGCCGGCATGGAACAGCTGGGCGAGCGGCTGCACAAGGAGCACGAGATCGAGTTCTGCTACACCCTGGCCCGCGTACACTTCGGCGGCGGGGAGATGAACAAGGCGCTCTTCTGGCTGAACAAGGTGCTGAACGACAGCGAGCCCACGTTGCGCCAGGACATATTCACCTATGCGCGGCTGTTCAACCTGGTGATCCACTACGAGCTTGGGAACTACGACCTGCTGGAGTACATCGTACGCTCCACACAGCGTTTCCTGAGCAAGCGCCAGCGCGCCGATGGCATGGAGAACGTGCTGCTGGAGCACATCCGCAAGCTCGCCCGCACCGGTGATCCCGAGGCGAAGCTCGGCCTGTTCCGGTCGATGCAGAGGGAGTTCAAGCCGTTGCTGGCCGACCCGAACGAGAGCCTTGTGCTGAAGTACTTCGATGTGGTCTCCTGGGTGTCGGCCCACGTGGAAGGGATCTCCTTCAGCGCGGCCGTTCGGCGCCAGCTCGCGCCATCGCGGTGATCGGTCACTGTCCCGATGTGACCGAGGCCACACCGGCCACTCCCGTTACGGTGAACTCCGTGCGGCGGTTGGCCTGATGCTCCTCTTCCGTGCAGCGCACCCCGTTGGAGCAGCGGTTGATGAGCTTCTCCTCGCCATAGCCCTTCGCGGTGATCCGGTCGGGATCCACGCCGCGTTGGATGAGGTAGTTCACGGCCGAGTTCGCGCGGGCATCGGAAAGCACGAGGTTGTACAGGTCGCCGCCGCGGCTGTCCGTATGCGATCCCAGCTCGAAGTCCATGCCCGGGTTGTCCATGAAGATCCGCGCGAGCTTGTCGAGCTCCACGGCCGCATCGAGCCTGATGTCCCACTTGTCGTAATCGTAGTAGATGTTGTTGATCGCGATCGCTTCGCCGATGCGGACCTTGCTCAGGGTCATGGCCTGTGCCAAGGTATCGCTGCGGGTAAGGCCCTTCGTGCTGATCGTGGCGGAACTGGTGAGCATGCCCTCCTTGGAACTGCGCATGGCATAGTCCGTGTTGGGTTTCAGCGGCAGGCTGAATTTGCCATCCGGACCGGTGAGCATGGAGCGGTCCTCCCCGGTGAGGATGTCGGTGATCACCACTTCCGCATTGGCGAGGTAGCCGCCCTCTTCATCCAGCACGAGGCCGGTCAGGTAGAAGAGCGGCTCGTAGAGGGTGAAGGCATAGATCTGGTCCATCCCATCCCTGTCGCTGCTGAGGAATCCGGCCTTTTTGGTGCTGTCGAGGACGAAGAAGAAATCATCCTTCGGCGTGTTGATCGGGGCGTTCAGGTTCACGGGGCTTTTCCACCGGCCCTCATGCTCCTGCGTCTCGAAGATGTCCAGCCCGCCCATGTTAAGGTGCCCGCTGCTGGCGAAATGCAGCGTGTTGCCGTTCACGGTGGGGAATACTTCATTGCCTGGTGTGTTCACGGTGGGGCCGAGGTTCTCTGGTTCCGACCAGCCGGTTCCATTGTCCCGGCATCGCCAGAGGTCCGATCCACCGAGCCCGCCGGGGCGGTCAGATGCGAAGTACAGGGTCTTGCCATCGGGGCTCAACGCCGGATGTCCTGTGGACCATCGCTCGCTGTTGTAGGCGAAGGCGCGCAGGTCGCCCCACTTCCCGGTGCTGTCCAGCGTGGCGCGGAACAGCATCAGGTGGCTGGTGTTGCGGTCGTCCTTCAGCAGTTTGCGCCGGAGGTAGTTACTGCGGGTGAAGTACAGGGTACGCCCATCGGCGCTCAGCGTTGCCGGGCCTTCGTGGTAGCTTCCGTTCACGGCTCCGGGCAGGGCCTGGGCCGGAAGCCAGGTCACCTCGGTCTTCGATGTGGTGTGGTACAGGTCCAGGAAGGACCGCTCGTTCCATGGGTTGCCCTTGCGGGTGTCCGCTTCCTTTTCACCGGCGAAGAGAAGCCCGTTCCTGTACGGTATGCCGCCAAAGGCCGTTGCCACGCCGGGAATGGTTAGCCTGTTCACGAAGAACCGCGTGGAGTCCGCGTAGAAGGAGGAGTACCCTTGCGTGGACTCGAACAGGTCGAGCGCGTGGGTGTTCTCGGGTGTCTGTTGCAGTACGTGCAGGAACAGGTCGGCGGCATCATCCGGTTCGCCGACGGCGAGCAGCACTTCCCCGTAGTGCAGTGCCGTATCGCCGCTGAGCGGATGTGCGGCATGGAGCGTCCGGTAGTGCGCAAGCGCCTTGTCAACGGCGTTGTGCCTGCGGTAGGCATCGGCCAGGCGGGCGCGCGCAGCCCGGTCCTCGCCATGCGCGAGCGCCTTCTCGTAAAGGCGCTCGGCCTTCGGGTATTGCATCAGGTCATAAGCCTCGTCCGCACGTTGCAGGCGCATGGATGAGCATGCCGAGAGGATGACCATGATTGCGAGCCAGGGGAGGGGCTGTTCGCGTTTCATCATCAGAAATAGCGGGGGGTCTTGATGCGGATGGGGTCCCTGCCGAAGTCGATCCCGAGCATCACTTCGTGGCTTCCGCTGGTATAGGTGCGCAGTTTCGAGGTGGTCATGTCATAGGCATAGCCGACCCTGAGCATGGGGTTCACTTGGTATTCCACCATGCCCACCACGGCGTCGCCGGTGCGGTATCCAAGCCCGAACCAGATGCGCTCGCGGTATAGCAGGTTGCAGTTCACGTCCGCTTCGATGGGCGCTGCGGGTGTGTACTTGATCATGGTGCTCGGCTTCAGGTCGAACGATTCGTTCAGCGTGAACACGCGCCCGGCATGCAGATAATAGTGCTGGGTGAAGTAGTCCTCGATCACGCCGGTGGCGTTCATGGCGATCTTCCCGTCGGCGGCGTAGATGGTGGGAACTGAAAGGCCGATGTAGGAATACGTGTCGTACCAATACAGACCGAAGCCGAACTTGCCCACGGGCTTGTTGGTGAGGTCGCCTTGGAACACCTGATCGTTGGCGTCCCAGTAGGTCAGCTCGCTCAGCCGTGCCGAGTAGATGGAAAGCCCCGCGCGCAGGCCGAACGCCAGCTTGCTGCCTTCGCTCACGCGGATGTGGTAGGCGTAGTGGCCTGCGATGTCGAGGTCGCGGCTCACGCCGATCTGGTCATGCACGATGGAGAGGCCCGCGCCCATCTTCCCCTTCATCAATGGCGCATCAACGGCCATCATGCTGGTGCGTGGCGCACCTTCCACCTTCAGCCACTGGCTGCGGTGCAGGAGGCTGCTGCTCATGTACGGATGGCTGCCCGCGTAGGCCGGGTTCAGGAAGAGCTGGTTGAACATGTACTGGCTCACCATCACCTCCTGCTGCGCGATCATCTTCGAGCAACCGAGCACGGCCAGCACCAGCGTCAGTATGTGGCGTATGGGTTTCATGTCCCGGTGTCGGATCAGCGGCGCAGGTCAACGAACCCTTGCAGGGTGCGCTCGCCGTCGTTTATACTCAGTATCACGAAGTAGGTTCCGTTCGGGAGCTGGCCGCCCTGACCGTTCTCGCCCGCCCACTCGTTCTTGTAATTGGGGCGCTCGTACACCACGTTGCCCCAGCGGTTCAGCACGGTGAAGAGGTTCTTCGGGTAGCCTTCGATGCCACGCACCACGAAATGCTCGTTGTCGCTGTCACCGTTGGGGCTGAAGGCGGTGGGCATGACGAGGTCCGTGGGCTGGGTGAGTTCCACGGTGAGGGTGGCGATGCAGCTGTTGGCGTCGGTCACTTCCAGCGTGTAGGTGCCTGCGGGCAGCCCGCTGATGCTCTCCGTGGTGGCGCCGTTGGACCAGTTGAAGGTGTACGGCTCTTCGCCGCCGCTCACCGCCACGGCGATGCTTCCGTCCTGCGCACCATAGCCGCTCACGTGGTGGCCCTGTGCGTGGCTGGAGAGCAGCGTGTCAAAGGCGATCGCGGTAGGTTGCAGGATCGTGTAGCTGCTGCTGAAGGTGCATCCGGCCGCATCCGTCACCGTCACCGAATAGGTGCCTGCGGCGAGGCTGTGGAGGTCTTCGGTGGTGGCACCGTTGCTCCATGCGAAGGTGTACGGCGCGCTTCCACTGTCAATGCTGAGGTCCACGTGGCCGTTGTCATCGCCGTGGCAGAGGTTGCCGCCGGTGGTGGCGTCCGCTTCAAGCGCCGGGGATCCGGTGACCGTGGCGGAAGCCTGTGCCGGGCAACCGTTGGCATCGGTCACGGTCACGTTGTAGGTGCCGGGCGCAAGGCCGGTGAGGTCTTCCGTATCGGAGCCATTATCCCAGTTGTACTGGAACGGCGCGCTTCCGCCGGTCACGCTCAGGTCCACGCTGCCGTTGGTGATGGCGCAGGCCGCTGCGCTGGCCGTGGCGCTGAGTTCCAGCGGGGCCGGGGCGTTCAGCGTGGTGCAGCTTTCGGCCGTGCATCCGTTCGCGTCGGTGATCACCACGCAATAGGTGCCTGCGCCGAGGCTCAGGATCATCGCATCGGCCGAGGCGAAGCCATCAGGTCCGCTCCAAGCGTATGTGAAGGGTGCTGCTCCGCCGGTGGTGACGATCTCGATGGATCCATCCTGCGCATTGGCGCACGAGAGTTGTGTGCCGCCGGGGAAGGTGGATGTGTGCAGGGTGGGAACGATCGGCAGCGGGGCGATGATCTCCACCACTTCCACGGCAACGCATCCGTTGATGTCCGTGAGGGTGGCGGTGTAGGTGCCGCTGGCAAGCCCGGCGATGTCGGCACTGGTGGCGGTGAAGCCGTCAGGTCCGCTCCATGCGATCGTATGGCCGCCATTGCCGCCACTGATGGAAAGGTCGATCGCGCCATCGCTTGCACCGCTGCACGTGGTGCCGAAGCCGTTGTGCAGGGTGGCCGTCGCGATCGCGGTCAATGCCGAGTCGGGTTGTGTCAGCGTCACCGTGGTGAAGAAGCTGCACTGGTTGGCATCGATCACCACGAGCTCGTAGTTGTAGTCGCCTGCGGGCAGGCCATGGATATCCTCGGTGTTCGCGAACTCGACCTCATCCGGGCCGCGCCAGATGAACACGTACGGGCCGTTGCCGCCGGTGATGGTGGCGTCGATCGCGCCATCGCTGGCACCATGGCAGCTCACGTTGGTACCGCTGGGATATGCGGAGAGCGTCAGCTCGGCATGCACGCGGGTGTCGGGTTCGGTCAGTGTGATGGTGGTGTCCAGCGCGCATCCGTTCGCGTCGGTGATCGTCACGACATAGGGGCCCGCTTCAAGCCGGATGTTCCCCATGGTTGCAGATGTGAAGCCGTTCGGCCCGCTGATGCTTACCGTGAAAGGTGCCGTGCCTCCGGCGGGTTGCAGGTTAAGCACACCGGTGCTGTCGCCTTGGCATTGCAGGTTGTGCTCGCCATAGAACGAAACGTAGGTGCCGCTGGTGATCGGCGCGGGGCCGGAAAGGGTCGTGCTGAAGCTGTCCGCGCAACCGAGGCCGTCGCTGATGCTCACGGTGTAGGTGCCATTGACAAGGCCGCTCAGGTCTTCATCGGTGGCGGTGAAGCCGTCAGGCCCGGTCCACGCGATGGTGTACGGTGCGCCGCCACCCGTGATCGACAGGTCGATGCTGCCGATGGAAGCATCCGCGCAGATGTTCGCGCTGGTGGTGAACGCAGCATTGAGCGGCTCGGGCGCGGCAAGGGTCAACGTGGTGTCGTTGCGGCAGCCGTTGGCATCGGTCACCACCAGAACGTAGGTTCCCGGCGCCAGCCCGCTGATGTCTTCCTGTTGCGATGCGAAGCCATCGGGACCGGTCCAGTCGAATTGGTACACGGGCGCGCCACCGCTCACGGTCAGTTCCACGCCGCCGTCATTGCCCGCGCAGCTCACGGCGTGGCCGTCGAAGTCGGTGAACGCGATCACCACTTCCATCGGATCGGGCGCGGTGAGCGTGGCGCTGGCCGTGCCGGTGCATCCGTTGGCATCGGTCACGAGCAGATCGTACTGTCCGGCGTTCAGGCTCATGAGGCCTTCCGCATCGCTGGTGAAGCCGTCCGGCCCGGTCCATGCGTAGGTGTAGCCGGGCGTTCCACCGGTCGTGGTCGCGTTGAACACACCGATGGCGATGGTGGCGCACGGGATGTTGTAGCCGCCGTTGTAGGTCACGGAGGCGAGGTCCACGTGTACCGGATCGGGCCCGCGGACCACGTGTGTGCTGGCATGGCTGCAACCGTTGGCATCGGTCACCGTCAGTTCGTAGGTGCCTGCGAACAGCGATGCGATGGAGGCGGTGCTTGCGGCGAAGCCATCCGGCCCGCTCCATGCGATCGTGTAGGGCTGCGTTCCACCGTTGATGGATGCGTCAAGGCTTCCGTCGTTACCACCCGCACAGGTGATGTTCATTCCGCTGGGTCCCACGTTCGCGGTCACATCCACCACTACGCTCGCCGGAGAGGTCAGCGCGTAGGAGGCATTCGCCGCGCAGCCGTTCGCATCGGTGATGGTCACGGAGTAGATGCCTGCGGTGATGCCGGTGCGGTCTTCATCCGTGCTGCTGTCGTTCCATAGGATGGTGTAGGGCATCACACCGCCGCTCACGCTGAGGTCGATGCTGCCATCGGTGGCGCCGTTGCATGTCACGTTGCTGCCGTTGATGTCGGAGAGCACGGCGCTGATGTCCACCGGCGTGGGCGCGGTCAGCAATGTGCCGGCCTGTTGTGTGCATCCGTTCGCATCGGTCACGATGGCTTGGTATGCACCGGCGTTCAATCCGCTGATGTCCTCCGTGTTCGCGGTGAAGCCCACGCCATCGGACCATGCTACGGTGTACGGTGCCGTGCCGCCGGTGATCGTAAGGTCGATCGCGCCATCGGTGCCGCCCGCGCAGGATACCTGTGTGCCTCCGCCGAACGCGCTCACGTCAAGGCCGAGGTTCAGCGTTGCTGGTGTGGCAAGCGTGGCGTTGGCGGTCGCGGTGCAGCCGTTGGCATCGGTGATGCTCGCGGTGTACGACCCCGCCGCAAGGCCGCTGAGGACTTCGCCGGAAGCGATGAAGCCGCTGGGTCCGCTCCATGCGGTCGTGTACGGTGCCGTGCCGCCATCGATGCCGAGCGTGATGCCACCATCCGCAGCACCGGCACAGCTCACGCCGCTGCCGTTGAAGTCCTGCACGGTGAGCGTGGTGCTCATCACGGAGGGCGCCTGCAATTGGAACGAGGCATCCACTGTGCATCCGTTCGCATCGGTCACCACCACGTGGTAGTCGCCGGGTTCAAGTCCGCTCACATCCTCGGTGGTGGCGCCGAAGCCGTCCGGCCCGGACCAGATGAAGGTGTTGCCACCGGCTCCGCCCGAAACTGTGAGGTCGATGCTTCCATCGGCAGCACCCGCACAGGAGACCGATGATCCGTTGAAGCCGCCCTGCACACCGATGGCACTGAGCACATCGGGCTGGGCAAGGATCACCTGTTCGCTGATGCTGCACCCGTTCGCATCGGTGATGGTCGCGGTGTACGTGCCTGCACCAAGGTCGGTGATGCCTGCGGTGCTGGCGGCGAAGCCATCAGGCCCGCTCCATGCGATGGTCCACGGTTGGCTTCCACCCGCGATGTCAAGGCCGATGCTTCCCGTGAAGGAGCCATGGCATCCGATCGCATCGCCGTTGGCTGTGGTGGATGTGCTGCTGGTGGCGGTGAGGGGCTGCGGTTCGGTCAGCGTGGCGTTGGCGTTGGCGGTGCAACCGTTCGCATCCGTTACGCTGAGGCTGTATGTGCCCGGTTGCAGTGCGTTGATGTCCGCAGTGCCCGCACCGAAGCCACTGGGTCCGCTCCATGAGAATATGTAAGGTGTGGTGCCACCGGTGATGGTCGCATCAAGGCTTCCATCCGCAGCGCCCGCGCAGCTGATGTGGTAGTTGCCGTGCAGGCCGGGTGTCACGCTCGCATTAAGGATCGCCGGTGCGGTGATCGTGCGGTTGAGGCTCACGGTGCAGCCATTGCCGTCGGAGACGAGCGCGGTGTAGGTGCCGCTGGCGAGTCCGTTGATGTCCTCCGTGTTCGTGGTGAAGCCGTTCGGGCCGCTCCAACTGTAGCTGAAGGGTGCGGTGCCGCCGGTCACGTCAAGGTCGATGCTGCCGTTGCTGGATCCTGCGCACGGCACACCCCAGCCGCCATTGAAGGAAC
>JAHBUM010000064.1 GCA_019638075.1 Flavobacteriales bacterium
CTTCAGGAAAGGCTGGAAAGCTCGCGGCCGATGATGTAGATGCCCATCACCAGCACGAAGTAGCCGAAAGCGGGTTTGAGTTTTTCGTTGGGGATACGTTCGCTCCACCGGCCACCGATCAGCACGCCGATCACGGCCAGCCCGGTGAAGGTGAGCAGGAATGCCACATCCACTGCGCGGCCATGCAGCAGATCGCCGGTGAAGCCGATGAGGGTGTTCGCAGCGATGATGAGCAGCGATGTACCGATGGCCTGTTTCATGGGCGTGCCTGCGAGCAGCACGAGTGCCGGGATGATCAGGAAGCCACCACCGGCGCCGAGCAATCCGGTGATCATTCCCACGCCCAGCCCCAACACCACCAACGCGATGCGGCGATCTCCTGTGGTGCGCGGAGAAGCGGGCGTGGTATCGCGCCGTATCATGCGCAGGGATGTCACGAGCATCAGCACGGCGAAGAGCAGCAGCAGCCCAAGCGATCGCCCCACCGCCACCCCGCCAACGATGAAAAGCGGATCGGGCAGTGCCGGAAGCAGCCATGCACGCGTAGCCAGCACACCGAACACGCTGGGCAGGCCGAAGTGTAGCAATGCCTGCCTATCTGGGCCGACCCTGCGCCAGCTACGGATGCCGCCCACCGCGCTCACCGCTCCCACGATGAAAAGCGAGTAGGTGGTGGCCGTGACCATGTCGAAATGGAAAAGGTATACCAGTGCCGGGATGGTGAGGATGCTGCCACCCCCACCGATCAGGCCCAACGAAAGGCCCATGACCACCGCGCCGATGTAACCGAGGATCTCCATCAGAGGCGCACGCAGCAGTTCTCCAGCTGCTTGATGATCTTCAGGAAGCCGGGCTGGGCCACGTGGTAGTAGCTGTACCTGCCGGAGCGTTCCACTTCCAACAATCCTTTGTCGCGCATCAGGGTAAGGTGCTGGCTGAGGATGGCCTGCTCGATGCCGAGCATGTCCACCATGTCGCTCACGCAGATGCGATCCTTCGCGCCCAGCAGGTCCAGGATCGCCAGCCGCTGCGGATGGGCCACCACCTTCAACATTTCGCTTACGCGCAGGAGCCGGTCGCTGCCGACGCGTTCGCTGAGTATCGTGTCCATCGCTCGCATGAATGACGATGCAAACGTATAGACATATCGCTATGTGATCGGTGATGATCGTCACCAACGAGAAACGCCCACCGGCGGGGGCGGGCGCGATGGCATCGGATCAGGCCATCATGGTCGCCACCGGCAGGCCTTTCACAGGGCCAAAGGCCCGCAGCATACCAGCCCATGGCAACGCCATGGCCTTGATCGCACGATGGAGCCAAGGGCTGAAGGCCCGATACATCCTTGTGTCTGATGTGTCGGGCCTTCAGCCCTCCGCGAACACGGCCACATTTCCAACCCATGGCGTTGCCATGGGCTGGTATGTGGTCGGACCTTCAGTCCTTCTTCTCCGGTCTCGTCCCGCAGTATTACGGGATGTATACACACCGTAGCACCAGTGGAATGGATGTACAAGCGTAACGGAAATGCTCACATCCACTTCGCCAGCCAGCGGAACAGCTCCTCCTTCAGCTCGCGGTACAGCTTCTCGAAGGTGTCCATCTCGTCGCGCATGGCGGTGTGGTCGTTGAAGAGGCGGTGCTCAATGGCCACGGGGCGCTCCTTGTACTCGCGCTCCAGATCGTCGTGGTGGTGGTTGATCTTGTTGCGCAGGGTGTCGATCACCTCCTTCTGGCGGATGTACTGGTTCTGGAAGTGCTCCAGCTCGGCCATCACCTCCTGCGCGGTGTTGCGCTGGGCGATGTCGGCGATGCGGTTCTCCAGCAGGCCCACTTCCTGCTTGTAGAATTCAAGGGCATTGAGCCACAGCTTGTGGTCGCTGTGCAGGTCGGCGATGTGGACGCGGGATTCCTTGGTCGTGGTCATGGTCGGGATCGTTTATGCACCAAAGTTCAAGCGTTGCCGATCCCTGCGGAGTGACGATCGTCACCGTGCAACACACTTAACCTGTCACCTCCGCGAGCGCGATCACATGCCCGTCTGGATCGGCGTAGTACACCACCCGGTGTCCCCAGTCGCGATCGGCGGCAGGGTCCACCACCGCTGCACCGGCGTTCAATGCTTGTTGCATGGCGGCATCCAGATCCTCCACGACGAGGTACAGTTCACAACGCGGCACACCCGCTCCGGTGGAAGGGTGCGGCATCGGCCCACTGATGATCCGTGCGATGCCAGCCTCCGGCATCAGGCCCAGCTTCAGGCCCGGCGATAGCTCGAACTCGGTCATGCCCGGTACGTTCAGCACAGGCACGCGGTCGAGCAAGGCAGTATAGAACGCGGTGCTACGGGCTTGATCGGCGACGTAGAGGATGAATTCGGTGGCGGTGAGGTGCATGGTGCGAAGATGCGTGATCGGAACGATGGTGTGGAGGTATCAGGGGGTGGCCGTTCGAGGGAGCGCCAGAGGACATTGGGTACTTACCCGTCCGAAAAACGGTCTTGCCATCATCCGCCTACCTTCGCGCCATGTTCTCCAAAGCCTGCCAATACGCCATCCGCTCCACGGTGCTCATCGCCATGGAAACCGCGAACGGCCGTCGCATGAGTATGGTAGAGATCGCCAAGCGGACCGCTTCGCCACATGCGTTCACCGCCAAGATACTGCAACAGCTGGTGCGCGATGGGCTGCTGAAGAGCAGGAAAGGCCCCCACGGTGGCTTCGATCTGCCGCCCGCCATGGCGAAGAAGGTGAAGCTGAGCATGGTGGTGAAATCCATCGATGGCGATGATGTGTACCTCGGCTGTGGCATGGGCCTGACCCAATGCAATGCGAAGAAGCCCTGCCCCATGCACGATCACTTCCAGCAGGTGCGCGACGATCTGCGGAAGATGCTGGAGAGCACCGACATGCATACGCTGGCGCTGGAGCTGGCAGAAGGAAAAGTCTTCCTGAAGCGCTGACCGCCGCTGCACATACCGCTTCTTTGTTGCCGTCTCAGTACAGCCATTCGCACTGAAGAAGGATCAAGGAAGAAGAGGAAAGAATTCGAAGAGACAAGAGTCCGCTCTGTGGCGCTCTTTCTTCTTGCGCCTTCCTACTTGCGCCCTTTTCCTTGGCTCTACCCTGAGTTTAGTGAGAGGATCGGGGCAAAGAGTGAGAATGTGCACAGACCGCCTCTTGTCCGCCGCCTCAGTGGTGTGCTGAAACGGCCTTCAGCCCGATGATGCTGCCGATCAGTGTGGCGATGAAGAACAGCCGCGCGAAGGTGGCCGGTTCCTTGAACACGAGGATGCCCATCAGCACCGTGCCCACCGCACCGATACCCGTCCACACGGCGTAGGCGGTGCCCAACGGTAGCGTCTGCGTGGCGCGGATCAACAGGTACATGCTCAGCGCAAGGCTTACGGCGAAGCCGCCGTACCACAGCAGGCTATCGCTCCCGGCGGACTCCCGGGCCTTGCCCAGACAGAAGGTGAAGCCCACCTCGAAAAGCCCGCCCAGTATCAGCAGCAACCAGTTCATGTGTTCGGAATTGACAGCAAAGGTCCGAAGAACGGGTGGTTATCCGCCCTTCGCATACCGTCGGCGTGAACACGCCCACGCCAAGATCGACACGCACATCGAGCACCCTTCTTCTTATTCAGATGGTTTTATCCGTATTTTTGTCCCGTTCCGCGATCCATGACCGCCACTCCAGCCAAAACCGACATCACCACCCCGGAGCACATCCGCCTGCTGGTGGACTCCTTCTACGGCAAGGTCCGCGTGGACCCCTTGCTGGGCGGCATCTTCAATGGCGTGATCCAGGACCGCTGGCCGCAGCACCTCGCCAAGATGTACACCTTCTGGGGCACGGTGCTGATCGGCGAGCAGAGCTACCAGGGCGCGCCGTTCCGCCCGCACAAGGAACTGCCGGTGGACCAGCTACACTTCGACCGATGGCTGCTGCTGTTCCACGCCACCGTGAAGGAGCATTTCGACGGCCCCGTGGCCCAGCTGGCCCTCACCAATGCCGAACGCATGGCCGCGATGTTCATGGAGCGCATCGCCTTCTTCCGCGAGCACCCGCAACGCTACGTCCAATGAGCCGCACCCTCATCATCTCACAAGAGCGCCCCATCGGCCAGCTGGCCGCCGACGATCCGCGCGCCGCCGAACTGCTGTTCCACAAGGGCATCGACCCGGCGCGCCACGGCCGCACCACATTGGCCGAAGCCTGCCTGCATGCGCGGCTCGATCCCGCCGAAGTGGTGCAGGAGATCGAAGCCGCCACCGCCGGACCGCGCCCCGCCGGGGACGACATGCAGGACTGGACGCTGGACCGGCTGGTGAACCACATCGTGCGCACGCACCATGCCTACGTGCGCGAGCGGGTGCCCATCCTGGTGAACTTCCTCGAACGCCTCAGCGACCGCCACGGGCGCGAGCATCCGGAACTGTACGCCATGGCGATCCTGTTCAAGTCGGTGAGCGCCGACCTGCTGATCCATCTCGATACCGAGGAACAGGTGATCTTCCCCTACATCAAGGACCTCGCGCTGGCCGCGCGCAGCAAAAGCTGTGTGCTCCCCGGCCCGTTCGGCACCATCCGCCAGCCCATCCTGGCGCTGCTCAGCGACCACGAGCGCGAGAGCGAACGCCTCAACCGCATCACTGAGCTGACCTGCGGCTACGCACTGCCCCCCGATGCCGATGGCACATACGTGGGCACCTTCCAACTGCTGAAGGAATTCGCCGAGGACCTGCAATGGCACGTGCATCTGGAGGCCAACATCCTCTTCCCCCGTGCCATGGAGATGGAGCGCCTCGCAGCACCATGGCATCCGCTGGATGATTCGATCGATGAGTTGAGGTGATGATCCTCCGGAACCCCATCGCCCTCATCTGCACCTTCACCTGGGTGGGTTTCGTCTGCGCCATCAGCTTCCTCGAAGCATGGTTGAAGTTCCGCGCGCCGGGCGTCACCCTGCCGATCGGCCTTGGGATCGGTCGCCTTGTGTTCGGTGCGCTCAACAAGGTGGAACTGGTGCTGGCCGCAGTGATCGCGATCGACCTGTTGCGCACTCGTCTCGCGAAAAGCGCCCTCCCCTTGGGGAAGGGACCGGCAATGGCGCCATGGCTCTGGATCGGCCTGCCTGCCGCATTGCTGTTGGTACAAACCTTCTGGCTGCTGCCCACCTTGGACGCCCGTGCCGAAGCGGTGATCCAGAACGGCCCCGCACCGCCCTCGCAACTCCACTTCGTCTACGTGGCCTTCGAAGTGGTGAAGGTGGTGGCCTTGGTGGTGTTCGGGACCAGGCTGTTCGGAAGAGTTGCGACAACGACCGCGATATGAAAAATACAGGTGAATGGTCATTGGTGAATGGCGAATGGGAAATACCAGCCGTTCACCATCCATTCACCAATGACCATTCGCCATTCACCCTAAAAACACACCCATGAACACCTTCCCCTCCCGCACCATCGGATCCATCGTGGCCGATGACTTCCGCGCCGCCGCCGTATTCACCGCCCACGGCATCGACTTCTGCTGCAAGGGCGGCCGCACGATCGAAGATGTGTGCAGTGCCAAAGGCATCGATCCCGCCGCGCTGGAGAACGAGATCAGGGCCTCGTTGAGCCGCGATGCCGCTCCGGCCGATGACCCCAACACCTGGTCGCTCACACGACTGGCCGAGCACATCGAGCGCGTGCATCACGGCTACGTGAACGAACGCACACCGGTGCTGCAGCAATACCTCAACAAACTGTGCAAGGTCCATGGCGGCGAGCATCCCGAACTGCACGACATCGCCCGTGAGTTCGACGGGTGCGCCGGTGCCATGGCCGCGCACATGAAGAAGGAGGAGCTGGTCCTGTTCCCTTTCATCACCCGGCTGGAACTGGCGAAGCGCGAACAGAGCGTGCCACCCGTGCCGCACTTCGGCACCGTGGAGAACCCGGTGAACATGATGATGCACGAGCACGATGAGGAGGGCGAACGCTTCCGCCGCATCGCCGCGCTCACCAATGGTTACACGCCACCCGCCGACGGATGCAACACCTACCGCGCGGCCTTCGCGCTGCTGAAGGAGTTCGAACAGGACCTGCACCGGCACATCCACCTGGAGAACAACATCCTCTTCCCGAAGGCCGTGGCCCTGGAGGCGGAACTGCGCCATGCCACCGCTTGAGCGCCATCCGCTGCTGCGGCCGTTGAGCCGCGAACATCACCACGGGCTGCTGCTGTGCTGGCGCATCCGCCGCGATCTCACGACACGCACCGACCACGATCAGGTGCTGGCCGAATGCCGTGCCTTCTTCCACAGCGACCTGCTGCCACATTTCGCGGTGGAGGAGGAAGTGGTGTTCCCTGTGCTGGGTCATGCCCACCCGCTGGTCCACCGCGCCATCGCGGAGCACCGGCGGCTGGCCCGCCTGTTCCAGCAGGACGATGACCCGCGCACAACGTTAAGCAAGATCGAAGACGAACTGGAGGCGCACATCCGTTTCGAGGAACGGGTGCTTTTCCAGTTGGTGCAGGAACAGGCCACGCCGGAGGAATTGGAACGGATCGATCGGATGCACGGGCTGGTGGACACCGCGTTCGCGCATTGAACGGCGGGGGGATCAGAAAATGAGATGATCAGAAGATCAGACAATGGAGGGCGGATCCCCATTGTCTGATCATCTCATTTTCTGATCGTCTGATCTTCTGATCGGCCCCCTACCCGCACTTCGTGCTTCCGCAGCTCTTGCACTTGAGGCAGCCCTCTTCGTAGATCAGGCCATCGGTATCGCCGCAGTCGTTGCACTTGCGGCCGCTGGCGCTGGTGCCGTCGGCGATGTAGCGTTGCAGGGCGCGCACCACACCGTTCTTCCACGTGCCCAGCGTGGCGTCGTAGAGGTTGAGATTGGCCACCACGTCCACCACTTGCGGCAACGGCATGCCCTGGCGCAGCATGCCGCTGATCAGGATCGCGTAGTTCCAGAACTCCTTGTCGAACGTGCGGCTGAGGCCCTGTACGGTCACGCGATAGTCCTCGTCATCGGCGTACTCCAGATCGTAGATGCTCTTGCTGCGCTCAGGGTCGGCGCGTTTGACCACCCAGCCTTTCGTGACCCACTTGGGCAACTCGAAACTGCCGTTGGCGCGGCCGGTGAAGATCTCGTAGGGCCGGCCATCCAGCAGGCCCACCACGGCGAGCCACGGCTCAGTGCCGTTGTTGAAACGCAACACATCGGCCTCCAAGCGCTCGGGGCGCGTTACATGGTGGTGAGCGGGCGCCGTATCGGTCTTCGCATCGGTGCTGACCAGCACACCGCTGCGGCTGCCATCGCGATACACGGTGATGCCCTTCAGCCCATGCTGCCACGCTTCGAGGTAGATGCCGCCCACCTGCTCCACCGTGGCGGTGTTGGGCAGGTTGATGGTGCTGCTGATGGAATGCGTCACGTACTTCTGCACGGCGGCCTGCATGCGGATGCGCCGCTGCCAGTCGATGTCGTTCGCGGTGGCACCGTGGTACGGGCTCTGCGCGGTGTCGTCCTTGCCGGTGGCCTTCATCCAATCGAGCAGGCGCGGGTGATGCACGGTGAACTCCTCCCACTGATCGCCCATGTTGTCGGTGAAGCTTACCACGGCCTTGCTATCTCCTGCCACGATCTTGCGGCGACGCGTGTAGCCCAGCATGAACACCGGCTCGATGCCGCTGCTGGTGCGGGTGAGCAGGCTGAGCGTGCCGGTGGGCGCCACCGTGCTGATGCTCACGTTGCGGCGGCCGTGGCGCATCATGCGGTCGTGTACCTCGGGCAGTTCATCGGCCAGCATGGATACGAACTCGCTGGTGCGTTCGATGGCCGGATCGAAGCCCTCGAAGGCACCGCGCTCGATGGCCATGTCGATGCTGCTGTCGAACTCCGCGCGGCACTTGGTGCGCATGATCGCTTCGGTGGCCTCGATCGCGGCATCGCTGTCGTACTTCAGGTTCAGCGCGGCCAGTGCATCGGCCATGCCGGTGAAACCCAGTCCGGTGCGGCGTCCTTTCTTTCCGGTATCGCGCAGCAACTCCCACGTCTCGCGCTCCACGCGCTTCACTTCATCGTTCTCGGGATCGCTGTCCACTTTCGCGAGGATGCGGTCCACGGCCTCCAGTTCGAGGTCCACGAGGTCGTCCATGAGACGTTGTGCCTCGTAGGTCACGGCGGCGAAACGGTCGTGATCGAACCACGCTTTCGGCGTGAAGGCATCCTGCACGAAGCTGTACAGGTTGATGGCGATCAGGCGGCAGCTGTCACCGCCCTGCATGGCGATCTCGCTGCACGGGTTGGTGCTCTCGTTCTTGAACGCGGGGTACACGCTGCTGGTGCTGTACAGGTGCTGGCGGTCCCAGAAGATCAGGCCCGGCTCGGCGCTGTTGTGCGCGCAACTCACCAGCGTGTTCCACAGTTCGCGGGCATCCACCTCCTTGGTCACCTGCGGCTCTTTGGAATCGATCGGCCAGCGGTGCGTGTACGTGGTGCCATCGGCCACGGCGCGGAGGAACTCGTCGCTCACGCGCACGCTCACGTTGGCGCCGGTCACCTTGGTGAGGTCCTGCTTGATGGTGATGAACTTCTCCACGTCGGGGTGGGCGATGTCCATGGTGAGCATCAGCGCACCTCGACGGCCCTTCTGCGCCACTTCGCGGGTGGTGTTGCTGAAACGCTCCATGAAGCTCACAGCACCGGTGCTGGTGCGGGCGGCGTTGCTCACGGCAGCGCCTTCGGGACGCAAACTGCTCAGATCGAAGCCCACGCCACAGCGGCGTTTGAAGAGCTGCGCCAGTTGCTGGTCGTTGCGGAAGATGCCGCCGTAGCTGTCCAACGGCGCGGGGATCACCACGCAGTTGCTGAGCGATGCCAGCCGGTAGGGGTCGCCGAGCGAGGCCATCACGCTGCCCTGCGGCACCACATCGCGGAAGCCGTCGAACAGCTTGAAGATGCGCTCCTCGGTAAGGGCATCACGCTCGCGGCCGTAGGTGCTCAACAGCGCACGTTTGGCCGTGGGCAGCGGCGCGTACTTCGCCTCGATGCGTGCGAACTCACGCGCCATGCGGTGGTGCATCCCGGCGGGCGTATCCTCCAGCAATTCGCCATCGGCGTTGCGCAGCGCGTACTTGTTCACCCAGGTGGTGGCGGCCAGCTCATCGCCCTTGAAGTAGGCCAGCGAGCGCGCCACGGCCTCCTCCTTGGTGAAGGTGCTGCGGACGGCTGCGGGGTTGGACTTCTTCACGGCGGGCTGGTCGAGGGTGGTGCTGGTCGGCATGATGCGCATGATGTTCTTGATCCGGGGGAAGGCAAAGTTCCTCGCTGGCGCAACTGATGAACGTCAGGAACGGCGATCATTGTCCACCGCCTTGTCCACGATCGGGAAACCCTTGGTGGACGCGGGGTCCATCGTTCGTTCGACCGGTATGCGAAGGTGCGCCGATGGGTGCGGCGCGAAGGCGCGATGTACCGTGCGATGGCGGACCGAACGATCAGGAAATGCGCGCAGGGAGCGAAGGCCGGGGATCCTTGGCGCGTGGGCCGTGGCCTGCGGAGGGCATGATCGGCCACGGACCAAGGCTCACATCCCACGATCATGGTAGCCGGGCCGTGGATAAAGAAGAAAGGGGTGCGGACCGGTCCGCGCCCCTTTCCACATTCGACAGTGCCGGATCTACGGGAAGATACCGCGCTCCTTGTAGGTCTTCTCCAGCCGACGCAGTGCCACGATGTACGCGCTCGTGCGCCAGTCGGTGTTGAACTCGTTGGCCGTGTTCACCACGCTGGTGAAGGCGGTGCTGATCTTCTCGTGGATCATCTTCATCACCTCCTCGATCTTCCAGTACTCGGCTCGCTTGTTCTGCAGCCACTCGATGTAGCTACCGATGACGCCGCCGCTGTTGCAGAGGATGTCGGGGATGATCTCCACGCCCTTCTCGCGCAGGATGGCTTCACCCTCGGTATCCGTGGGGCCATTGGCGCCTTCGGCCACCACCTTGGCCTTGATGCCAGCGGCGTTCTTGGCGGTGATCTGGTTGCCCAGTGCGGCGGGCACCACGATGTCGCAATCCAACGCGAAGAAGGTGGCCGGGTCGATCGTTTCCGCGCCTTTGAAGCCGCCTACGCTGCGGTTGTTGGCGTCCGAATGCGCGATCAGCTGCTCGGGGTCGATGCCGCCCGCGTTGTACAGCGTGCCGCCCGCATCCTGCACGCCAACGAGGATGGCGCCTTCCTGAGCCATGAAATGCGAGGTCCAGTAGCCCACGTTGCCGAAGCCCTGCACGATGTAGCGCTTGCCTTGCAGGCTCTCGTTGCGGCGCTCGGCCCAAGCCTTCAGCGTAACCACCACGCCGTAGCCGGTGGCGCGGTCGCGGCCTTCGAGCCCACCGGCGCCCAAGGGCTTTCCGGTTACCACGTGCAGGTTGGCGAACCGCGTGCTGGGCGATTGCGTGCTGCTGAACGTGTCGGCGATCCACGCCATGATCTGGGCGTTGGTGTTCACGTCCGGCGCGGGGATGTCCAGATCCGGGCCGATGTTGTCGCCCAGCGCGTAGGTGAAACGCCGCGTGATGCGCTCCAGTTCGCCGAGGGAGTAGTTCTTGGGGTCGATCTCGATGCCGCCCTTGCCGCCGCCGTAGGGCAGGCCCGCAAGGGATGTCTTCCACGTCATCCAGATGGCGAGCGCGCGGGCGCTGTCGATGTCCACCGTGGGGTGGTAGCGCAGGCCGCCCTTGTAGGGCCCCAGCGCGTTGTTGTGCTGCACGCGGTAGCCGGTGAACACCTCGATGGTGCCATCATCCAGCTTCACCGGGAAATGCACCACGATCTCGTTGTTGGTCTGGCTCAGGATCTTGCGGACACCAGCGTCCAGACCCATCACATCGGCGGCGTGCTCGAACTGCTCCATCACCACCTTGTACATGCCCTGCCTGTTCTGCGCCTTTTTAGCGCCCACTGCTTCCATTCTTAGGTTTGTTTGGGATCCCCGGCGTTGCGGGGGCGCAAAGTTGGGGAGCCGGAGGCATTCCCCGTCATGATCCGCAACAGGTAATTCGCGGTACCCGGTCGATCGGGGGGAAGAGGAAGCAGGCAGTCGGCAGCATGACCCGATCGCCATGCTGCCGACTGCCTGCTACTTTCTGTCTGCTTTCATCGCACCGTTCCCCCGGCTTATCCTACAACTTCGTGGTGGAGACCCGGCCTGCGCGCCCCCAGCCATACCGCCAGCGACACGAAGCCCACCACGCTCACGCTGCTCAATGGCATGAGGATGGCGGCATACAGCGGTGTCATGTACCCGGCCACGGCCACCGATACGCCGGTGATGTTGTAACAGAGCGAGATGCCGAGGCTGGCGATCACGATGCGGCGGGCGCGGCGGGCCATGCGCAGGAAGTGGGGCAGGTCGGCGATGGCGTCGGCATCGAGGATGGCATCGCTCGCGGGTGTGAGGGCGGCGCTGGTCTCCGTCACGGTGATGCCCACATCGCTCTGGGCAAGGGCACCGGCATCGTTCAGGCCGTCGCCCACCATCACCACGCGGTGGCCCTCTTCCTGCTGTTGCTTGATGTAGCGGGTCTTGTCGGCCGGTGAGCATCCGGCACGCATGTCGGCGCCGTGGAAGATGGTGCGCAGGCCGTCGTCCACCTGCGCATCGCCGGTGAGCAGTGCGGTGCGGGTGGCTGTCCGCAGCTCGCCCATGGCCTCGGCGATGCCCGAACGGGCGCGCTTCCTGATCACGAAACGGCCCTGCACCACGCCATCGATGCTCACATGCACCAGCGCCTCGCCGCTCGCACGCTCCACGTCGGGTGCTGCGCAGAACGGGGCCGAGCCGATGCGCACCGCATGTCCATCCACGAGGCCCATCACGCCCTGCCCGGCTACGTCCTCCACCTCCGAAGGCTGGCGCAGCGGGTTCTTCAGGTGGTGATGGACCACGGCGCTCAATGGATGCACGCTGCTGCGCGCGATGGAGCGCACCAGCGTGCCCTGTTCCCCGGTCAGCGGCGCCCCATGCCAGACCACTTCGTGCGCTTCGCGGGCCGTGAGGGTGCCTGTCTTGTCGAACACGACGGTATCGGCATGGGCCATGCGCTCCACCACTTCGGCATCGCGCAGGAAGAGGCCGCGCGCGCCCATCAGGCGGATGGTATGGCCGTATGCGAAGGGCATGCTCAACGCCAATGCGCACGGGCAGGCCACGATGAGCACGGCGGTGACCACCGGCCATACCTGCGCGGCATCCCTGCCCCACCAATAGAGCGCCGCACCGAGGCTGATGAGCAGCACCGCGATGGTGAAGCGCCGGGCCACATTGTCGATCATGCGTGGCATGGCAGGTCGCTCGCCCACGGCGGCCTGTTCCGCCCAGAGCTTCTTCAGGCGGCTTTCGCCGAACGGCCGCACGACCTCCAGTTCGATGGCAGCTCCGCGCTGGCGGCCGCCCGCCTTGATCGCATCGCCCGCGTTGCGGCGCACGGCGAGCGGCTCACCGGTGATGAAGCTGTTGTCGATATGCGCCGTGCCTTCGCGCAGGATGGCATCCACCGGCACCAGCTCCTGATCGCGCACGATGATGCGGTCGCCAACGGCGAGCTCGCTCACCTTCACCGGCTCCTCGGCATCGCCGCGTTTGCGGATCACCACCAGCGGCAGGAAGTCCTCCAGCGCACGATCGAAGCGCAGGGCGCGATACGTGTACGCCTGATACCAGCGGCCGATCAACAGGAAGAAGAGCAGGCCGGCGAGCGAATCGAAATAGCCCGGCCCCGCTCCAGTGGCCACGTCCCACAGGCTGCGCGTCCATAGCGCCACGATGCCGAGCGCGATGGGGATGTCGATGTTCACCGTTCTGCTTCGGATGCCCGCCCATGCACTGCGGAAGAAATCGGCGCTGAGGAAGAAGACCACGGGGAAGGAGAGCAGCACGATGAGCCATTGGAAGCCCGTCTTCAGTCCCGCTTCGTTGTCGGCCCCGAGGTATTCGGGGAAGCTGAGCAGCATGGTGTTCCCGAAGACGAACCCGGCCACCCCCAGCCTGATGTAGAGCATGTGCGGCACCCCGCTCCTGCTGCGGCCGCTGGCATTGGTGAGCTGCGGCCCATAACCGATGCGCCGCAACAATTCCACCAGCTCCGGCAACGGCAGCTGCTCTTCGCGGAAGGTGATCGTGAGCTCCTTGTCGGCGAAGGATACGCGCGAGCGGATGATGGCCTTGTCGATGCGGTGCAGGTTCTCCAGCAGCCAGATGCACGAGCTGCAGTGCATCTGCGGCACGTTGAAGCGCACACGGGTGATGCCCCCCTCGCTGAACTCCACGAGGCGCTCGCGCACATCGGTCAGGCCGAAGATCTCGCTGCGCTGATCGTCCACGCTGCTGCGCTGCTTCACGCCCGGCCTTTTCTCCAGCTCGTAGTAATCGCACAGGCCGGCCTCGTTCAGCAGGTCGTACACCACTTCGCAGCCCTGACAGCAGAAGTCGCGGCCATCCCGCTTGCGGTGCTCATCGGCACAGGGATCGCCACAATGGTAGCAGGTGACTTGCGTCAGCTGTTCGGCCTTCATGCCACAAAGTGCGGTGATCGGCGGGGGGCGGGGGCTGACGGATGTCAGTTGTTGGGGCGACCGACGTGCCGGAACTCGGCACGCTCAAGGGCGCGGTGATCGTGCCGGGCGTGATACGGCTGAGCATCGTGGCGCGGTGGGTCACCGGCAACAGCCTGAGCTTCGTGGCGAGCGTGGGATCGAGCACGCTGTGAATGGATCCGACGATCTCGCCGCTGGTGATCGTGTTGGTCGGCGGATCGATCAGCAGCACGTTGCTGAGCAGGTTGGTGAAGCCGGTGATGAATAAGTTGATGCCGCCGAGGGTGGATGAAGGATCAGAGGATCAGGCGATGGGATGTGGATCGCGATAGAACACATCGGTTCCTTGGGAACAACGATCTTGCGTGCATAATTGATCATTCCTCATGGCCGTTCCGGACTACCAGAGCATCATGCTGCCCCTTCTGAAGCACGTGTCCGATGATCGCATACACCCAATTCGGGATGTGGTTGAAGGGTTGGCAGAACACTTCAAGCTGACGGAAGCAGATCGTAGAGAGATGCTACCCAGCGGAATGCAGGCTGCGTTCGACAACCGGGTGGCTTGGGCACGAACCTACTTGAAGAAAGCTGGGCTTGTTGATGCCCCGAAGCGTGCGACCATCCAGATCACATCACGTGGTCAACAGGTGATAAAGGATAAGCCGAAGCGCATCGATGTCAAGTACCTGAAACGGTTCCCGGAATTCCTCGAGTTCCAAGCACCAAAGCAAGGAGCGAAGACGGCTACACCCCAAGTGGAAGAGAGTAATGAGCGCACCCCTGAAGAGGTGATCGAATCTGGATATGAGCAAGTCCGGAGTACACTGAGCCAAGATCTACTTGGGAAAGTCCAAGCCCTTTCATGGATGGACTTCGAGCGCTTGGTGGTCCAACTACTTGTTAGGATGGGCTATGGCGGGTCTGTCAAGGATGCTGGCCGCGCACTGACCAAAAGCGGCGACGAAGGCATTGATGGCACGATCAAGGAAGACAAACTAGGACTGGACATTATCTACATCCAAGCCAAGAAGTGGCAGTCAGGCAGTACGGTTGGACGACCGGAAATCCAGAAATTCGTTGGTGCACTGGCCGGTCAGGGAGCCAAGAAGGGCATCTTCATCACCACCGCTTCATTCTCAAAGGAAGCACGGGAGTATGTACCTCGTAACGAAACCAAGATCGTTCTGATCGACGGAGAGGAGTTGACCCAGCTGATGATCGACCATGACCTCGGTGTGACCACCCAACGCACCTATGTGGTGAAGCGGATCGACAGCGATTTCTTCGGGGAGGAATGACCAAGCAGCATTCGGCCATCATCACCGCCAAGTCCATCGATCCGGACTTCACCG
>JAHBUM010000065.1 GCA_019638075.1 Flavobacteriales bacterium
ACTGGGCAGATCATATGCACAATACCCCTTTTGATCAGGCGCACCGTTCAGGCAACGCGACTTGTTCGTATCGATGAAGGACAAGTCCTGCCGAAACCAAACCCTGTCAGGGAGATTTGAATGCCTATTGCTTGGTTCTTGCCTCAGTCGGACTGGAGTAGCGTCGTCCATGAAGCCCACGAAGTTGCCATCAGCGAAACCATATGGTGCTTTCACCTTGGAGTGCCGTTCGTCCTTCAGTGGAAACCCGCTGATGACCGGCAGCCCCACTTCTTCCTTTGCCTGATTTCGATAGAAATTCAGTCTTGGCTGAGGTATCCGTTCGCCCTTGCGCTCCAACAGTGGAAGAAGCTGCCGGATGCTTCCACGGTGGTCGTTCAATTCAACGGATGGGATTCCGGAAAGAATGCTTTGTACGGCAGCACGGAGTTCGCTTTCCGGGGCATTCCACGAAATGTTCAGATCGGCTTTGTGCAATCCCGTCAGGTCGAGTACCTGTACGTCATTTGCGCGATCATCGGTCACCGGATCGTATGCCCACAGTGTGAAGGCCAAAGGCCATGTACCCTTCAACTTGAACCATTCCGAACTGGTGACAATGAACCCGCCATGGTATTTGAACTCCCTGTCCCAGACCGCGCGGAAGGGCTTGTAAGTAGTACGCGGTAGCAACCAGCTCGTTGGCGTGAAAACCATCACCATTGGCTTCGACCCCGGGAACAGGCGCGCCTGTTCTCGTGCTATGTTCAGTATCTGCGCGAGAAAAGCGAGGTAGCGTTCCTTGCCAGCATCATCACCGGTGAGATCAATTATGGATGGATGAACTTCGTATGAGGCATCTGTAGCTACTCGGCGTTCCTCGCCTTCATCTGTCGTCTTGTACGGCGGGTTCAAGAGGAAGGCCAGGGGCTTGTCGAGTTTGATGCCTTTGACCCCCACCTCTTTGCTCAATTGTTCGAGGTACGCGGTGGCCGACCGGTCGAGGAAATTGAGCCCTTTTCCCTCGCTCGTCTTGGGCACGATGGTGAAGCCGGTCTGCAGGTGGAAGGGGTCCACGTTCATGCGCCGCTCGATGATGCGCAGCAGGTCGGGCTGCAGCTCGCTGATGATCTTGTGCTTGAGCTTTCCGCGCCAGCTGCTCACGAGGTTCCCGCTGCCGCCCGCGGGGTCGAAGACGATGTAGTCCTCATCGATCCGGCCGGGGAAATGTTCCTTCACGTACCACAACGCGAACTTGCTCAGGTTGTCGTTGGTGAAGAAGATGCCGTGCTGCTTCACGTATTCGGGGTCGATGCGCGCCAGCACCTCGTCGAAACGGCTGAAGTAGTAGTCCACCGTGAGGCCGCTGCCCTCATTGGTGAAGATGTAGCGCCCTTCGATGAGCTTGCGGAAGTCGTGGATGTGGCGCGGCCCGATGGTGATGTCGTCACTGGCGCGCTGGCCGTTGAACCCGGTGACGCAGACGGTGCCGTTCGGCTTCTCGGTGACGACGCTGGTGATGTCCCAATAGGCCACGATGCTGTAGAAACAGTGCACCGCGTCTATCGGCTGCTCGAAGTACGGCTTGAACAGTTCGATGGCATCGATGAAGTTGTGCGTGGTGACGGGAATGCGGTCCGAATCGAGATTGTTGAGGATCTTCAGCACCTCGTAGCTCTCCGTGAGCAGGTTCTTGGCGCCTTGGAAGATGTCCCCGTCCAGATCGCGCGGGTCGAGCCAGTAGTACGCGGCCTGTTTGATCAGTTCCTTGTTCGCCTTGCTGGTCTTTCGCGCATTGGCCTTGCCCACGGCGTTGGGGCTCTGGTTCACGTCCGCCGTCTTGTACTGGATCACCGCGTATTCGGGCAACTGCTTCAGTTTCCAGATGGCGACGAACTCGCGGGCCACCACCATCACGGTGTTGTACCCCAGGCCGTATTTGCGCTGGTAGTGCAGGGCCTGGTAGAACCCCTCCAACCACTGCGTGTGGTCGGTCTTGCTCTCCACGATCAGTTTGCCCTCCACGTACGCATCGGCGCGTTCGGCCGCGCTCTCGATCCGGAACTTGTCCTTGAAGAGCTTCTGGAACAGCGGGTACAGCAGGGGGCGCCTGGCGTCCTCATTGCGCTCACTGCGCAGGTACTCCCTGAATTGTTCGAGTTCCTTGTCGTAGGTCGCCTTGGCCATGGGCGGAAAGATATTCCTGTCGGGAGGAACACCGGTCGGCTACCACGCTCCATGTTCGCCGCACATGCAGGAACGGGGGCAGGCGACCGTTTCCGCCGCCATACATGAAGACCAGAAGTGCCATTTCTGTTTTTCATGTATGACGTCGGCAGTTTCCAGGCAGGTGGCATACGTGAAAATCGTGAGTCCGGGTCACGATTTTCATGTATGACGAAGTCCGGGAGAACATCGCTATACCATCGCCATCAACGCGGAATGTGTGCCCCGTGCCACACCCGAACAGGCGCCTCCCTCACCCCTTCCGCATGATCATATCCGCCACCTTCTCACCGATCATGATGCACGCGGCGTTGGTGTTCCCGCTGATGATCTCCGGCATGATCGACGCATCGGCCACGCGCAGGCCCGCCAGGTCATGCACCTGAAGCTCCGCGTTCACCACGGAGTTCTCGCCGTTGCCCATCCGGCAGGTGCCCACGGGGTGGTACAGCGTCTCCAAGGTCCGGTGGATGTGTTCCTTCAGCACATCGTCGCTGGCATTGCGCGGCGGCCAGTTCATCGGTCGCGCCCGGAAGGGTGCGAAGTGTCCGGAGTCCATCACATCCATCGCTTTCCGCAGACCGATGATGAGCCGTTGCAGGTCGCGCTCGTGCGAAAGGAAATTCGGCTGGATGATGGGCGCCATCCGGGGATCGCTGGACCGCAGGCCGATGTGCCCCCGGCTTTCCGGATGCAGCAGGATGGCCAGCGTGGTGTAGCCGTTGGTGGTGGGCAGCGTGAACGGGTCGTACAGGTCGGCGTTGTAGTCGCCCCCGGTGTGGAGCGGCGTGAAATGGAATTGTAGGTCGGGGACCACCTCTTGCTCCGTGCTTCGGAAGAAGGCCGTGGTCTCGATGATGGAGTTGTCCAGCAGGCTTTCCTTGCCGCGCAGGTGGCGCACAAGGTGCTTCACGAACTGGGGCTTGCCGATGGCATGGTTGAGCCCCGTCGCCGTGCCGTGGTCGCTGGTGCCTGACCAGATGTGGTCCTGCAGGTTGCGGCCCACCGCCGGTAGGTGCCGCACGGTGGTTATGCCCAACGGCTCCAGCTCTTCGCGATCCCCGATGCCGGACACCTTCAGCAGTTGCGGCGACTGGATGGCACCGGCGCACAGGATCACCTCCTTGTTGCACAGGATCCGCTCGGTGGAGTCGCGGCCGGTGAAGACCTCCACGCCCACGGCCCTGTCGTGCTCGATCAGTATCCGCTTCACGAAGGCCCCGGTCCTGATCCGAAGGTTGCTCCGCGCGGCGATGGGTTTCAGGAAGGCGTCGTAGGTGCTCTGCCGTTTGTTGTCGAGGATCGTGTACTGCAGGAACGATACCCCTTCCTGACGCTCGCCATTGTAGTCCTCGTTCAGCGGTATTCCGTGCTCCCGGCAGGCCTCGATGAAGGCATAGGCCGGTGGGCTGTACCGCGCCCGGCGTGTGATGTGCAGTTCGCCCTCGTTGCCGTGGAACGCATCGCGGAAGACATGGCTGTTCTCCGACCGTTTGAAATAGGGCAGCAGCGAACGGAAGTCCCAGCCGCTGTTGCCCTGCTCCGCCCAGCGGTCGTAGTCCTTCGCGTTGCCGCGCACGTAGGCCATCGCGTTGGTGGCGCTGCAGCCGCCCAGTGCCCTGCCCCTCGGGATGAAGACCCTCCGGCCGCCCGCGTGCTGCAGCGGTTCGGTCCAGAACGCCCAATCCATGCGGCTGCGGTTCAGCAGGCTGTACCAGCCGGGTATGTGGGAAAGGAAGTGTGGCTTCCCGCCCGCCTCCAACAACAGGACCTGCGCCCCGCCATCCGCGCTCAACCGGTTGGCGACGACCGCCCCGGACGAACCGGCTCCGATGACGATGTGGTCGGGTTTCATGGGCTTGGGGTCAACGATCGGATGGATCCTGAAGCCGCCGCAGCATCACGCCTGCCCGATATCCAATCGCTCGATCGCGCCGCTTGCGTTCAGGTGGAACTTGAAGTACACCCGGAAGGTGCCCCATTGCCCAGCGAAGAACTTCCCGTGGAGGTGCGTGCCGCCGTCGGCCACGGTATCGATGTCAAGGAACTTCTCCTTGTGCGCGAAGGCGTTGTCGAAGAAGCTGCGGAAGTCCATGCGCTTGCCATCGTCGGTGAAGATGGCATCGGGGGTGAAGCAGGCGTACCACGCGGCTTTGTCCCCGGTTTGCAGGGCTTCCACGGCGCGGCGTACGGTGGGGTCGGTGATCTTGGTAAGGTCCATGGGGTTGTGTTGGCTGATCGGTCGGGCAACGAAGGTCGGCTCTTGGTCTCATCCCTGCACCTTCCGCACCGCCTCGTGCCCGTACGGACAATGCCGGCACTTGTTGCCGCAGCAATACCCCCGCCGCAGCAGGAACTGTTCGGTGAACACCACGTAGCCTTCCGGAGTGAAGTAGAAGTCGCCGTCGATGTAGCCCCGCTCCTTCAGCCGAAGGCCGCGCGGGTCGTCGGGGTGGGGGAGGGTGTAGGGCGGTTCCATGGGCTCGCCTGCGCCCGGCTACGGCGGGCGAGGGCGCTAAGGTCGGGTGCGATGCGTTGTTTCCACAATGAACAGTGCGTTACTCGGTGGCTGGGCCGTGGGTGGCCCCATACAGGCCCCGGTAGCTTCGCATGATCGCGAAGACTGCCTTACCCGGTCTTCGGCCGCTGTCGCCATGTTGAGAACGATCATCCTCCCGACCGCCGTTGTGCTGGCCGCCGCCCTTTCGGCACAGGGCCAGCCGCCCGGCCAGCGCTTCACCGCCGAAGAGTACATCGGCGAATGGAAGGAAGTGGCCGTGAAGAAGATGAAGGAGCACGGCATCCCGGCCAGCATCACGCTGGCGCAGGGGCTGCTGGAGAGCGGCAACGGCAACAGCGAGCTGGCGCGCAGGAGCAACAACCACTTCGGCATCAAATGCACGGCCGACTGGACCGGTGGCCGCACCTACCACGACGACGACAAGAAGGACGATTGCTTCCGGGTGTACAAGGATGCCGCACAGAGCTACGAGGACCACGCGAAGTTCCTTCAGAGGCCGCGCTATGCCGCCTTGTTCGAGCTGAAGCCCACCGATTATGAAGGCTGGGCGAAGGGCTTGAAGAAGGCCGGATACGCCACCGATCCGAACTATCCCACCAAATTGATCGGCCTGATCGAGCGGTACGAACTGCACAAGCTGGACAAGGGGATCGACGTGGCCTACAAGCCGAAGCCGGGCACCGGCACCACGGGCAGACCCAGTGCCAGCAAGCCTGCCACCACCAAGCCCGCAGGCCACAAACCGGGCCGAAGCAGCCGTGGCGGCGATGTGATCGACTTCAGCACGGGCCGTGTGGTGGACAGCTTCGAGGGCCGCATCAAGTACGTGACCACCAAGGAGGGCGACGACTTCCGCACCCTCGCGCGCGATCTGGAGATGACCCACGGCATGATCGCGCGCTGGAACGACATGGATAAGAACGCCAAGCTCGCAGCGGGCCAGCGCATCTACATCCAGCCGAAACGCAACGCCTCCAAGACCAGCAGCGAACACGTGGCCGTAGCCGGTGAAACGCTGTGGGACGTGAGCCAGCAGTACGGCGTGAAACTGGGCAAACTGGCGAAGTACAACGGCCTTGCCGAGGATGCGAAGCTGAGCGCCGGGCAGCGCGTCCTGCTACGCAAGCCGCGCCGGTAGACTATTGGTACGGGGCTATTCCTGCGTGGTGCGCAATGCTTGCGTTCCAATGCGGCTCTGCCATTGTACCGTGCAGACACATGGCAGAGGATGTGTCGCCGCTGCTGGCCGTGGATGAACCGCAGATAGCGCGGAGAAGCGCAGAGGAAGGACGTTCGGATCTCCGCTCAACAGGGCTTTCCCCTCCGCGCTCTCCGCAGTTCAGTTCTCTTCCGCTGCGGCGGGCGGATGCACGGTGGAAGGTCAGCGCGATACTTGCGGGGGCAGCGCATTGTACGCCACCACGTGCCCATCCGCGGTCACGGTCACCAGTTCCAGCGTACCGTCCAGATCAAGGTCGGCGATGCTGAAGGGCGTGGTACCGCGCAACGGAAGGCCGTCCAGTTCGCGGCCGCTGTCGTCGATCAAGGTCACCTGTTCACGTTCGGGTATCACCACGCCGAACACGGTGCCACGGCCCAGCTTGTAGCGGCACACCTCCGGCGCGAGCGTGGCCCCGAAGGTGCGCGATACGATGCTGCGCGCGCCACGCATCACGATCAGGCTGTCGCCGGTGGTGCGCACGATGTCGTACATGCCGTCGTCGGCAAGGTCGCCGAGGGTGTTGCGGCCGGGCGGGGCCAGTGGCCGGGGCTTGCCGTTCAGCGTTGCCTCGTACAGCGCGCCGCTGGTATCGGCCCATATCACGCGTGTGCCGTTCAACTCAAGACCGGGCGATACCGCCTGCACACAGGCACCGGCGCCGAGGTCCAAGTTGGTGCGTTCGCGCTCGCCGCCGCGCCGGTCGAGGATGCGGATGTGGCCATCGCCATCGAACGCCAGCAGGTAGTCCTTGTTCTTGATGCGCAGGTGCCGCACGGGATGCTGCGCGGCGCTGTTCAGGTGGGGTGTCTCCCAGCCGGTGGTCATGGCGCCATCCATGCCGTAATTATGGATGCGGCCGTCGGCGAGCGGCACCACCACGCGGTATTCCTTCGTGCCTTCGTAGTCGAACACCGCGATGGGTGCCGTGGCTTTCTCCGGCAGGCCGATCGGGAAACCACCTACATCCTTGCCGTTGCGATCGATCAGGTACACGCGGCCCGCCGTGTTGAACAGCAATTGCAGTTTGCCGTTCTTGAAGCGGTCCACCTGATGCACTTCGCCCATGATGGGACCATCCAATTGATACTTCCACAGCACCTTGCCCGAGCTGCCCAGCAGGTGGATCCGGTGATCGCCGTCCTGCACCAGCACTTCGCGTGTGTTGTTGGTGTGGTTGCGCAGGATGTCGGGCTTGCGCGTGGTGCCCGGCGGCAGCGGCGTGCTCCAGTGGATGCCGGTGCTGCGCTGTTCCACCGGCGCATGCTCCAGCCCGATGGTGATGTGCGTGCGGCCGTGCTGCGCGGGCGAAAGCTGCACGGCGAGGCCGCCGACCCGTTGCCACGTGGCGCTTTCCGCTTTGGCGGCGGCTGCGGCATCGGGCTTCAACCCATCGGCGATGCGCGGCCAGTAGCGGGCGATGTCCCACCGGAGGGTACGCCCGGCGGTGGATGCGATCCGTTCGGTCCATGCGCTGGTGCGCGCATCTTCCGCCAAGGTGCGCCCGTCGTGCCACGCGTCGATGGCGCTGCGCAACGTTCCCGGATCGGGCGCGAACACGATCACATCGCCCAGCACGCTCCACCACGGCCGGTGGAACGCGGCGTAGGATGGCCCCAACAAACGCTCCAGCGCAGCGGTCACAGGAAGTTGCGTCAGTTGTACGCCGCGATGCGCGAGGGTGTCGCACGTGCGCCCATCGGGGCATAGCCTGCGGATCTCCTCGGCGGCGCCTTCAGGATCATCCGTCTGGAACAATGCCCACGTGCGGCCTGCGCCGCTGCTATCGGCGGCCTGTGCAAGGCCCACGCTGCCTTGCACCCAATTGAAGAGGCGCGGAGCCAACGTGCTGATCGCGCTGTCGCTCGCCACACCGAGATCGCGGAGGTATCGTTCGCCATCGCTCACCTGATGCACGTCCCACGCGGCCACATCCACCGGCAGCCAGCGCCCCAGATCGTTGCGGCCGGTGCCTTGGTGGTCCAGCGCCGTAAGCACCGCATGTGCGGTATCGGGCAGGATCAATCCGCTCAGCAGGAAGGCATCGGGCCGGGCGCGCAGATCGAGCGCGGCCCATCCAGCGGGCAGGTCCTGCGCATCGAGCACCGCCGCGCGCCACCATGTGTGCAACGCGTTCTTCGCGCGTTCCATGTGTGCCAGCACATGCGCATCCGCGCCGCCGCCCAAGGTGTTCAGCGCATCGCGGAAGAGCAGCTCCTGCGTGATGGCCCTCCCGCTTTTCAGCTGCAGCAGTGCTTCGTCCATGATCGAGGGCGAAGAGGCGAGCATCCAGATGCCCTGCTGCATGCACAGCGACAGGGCGGGCAACGCGGTGTCCGGCCTGCACTGGATCACACCACCCTTGTCCAGCGTGGCGAGCGAGGCTTCGTCCACCTTCAGCAGTTCGGCGAACGCATGGATGGGCACCGCTTCACCAGCGCGCGGCGTGCAGGCCACGAGCACATCCACATGATCACCGCCGGTGCGCATCAGCGCGGCCAGCACGGTCACCTGTTGCAGGGCCGAGCGCAACGCGGCATCGTTCTCGGCGCGGGCCGCCGTGCGGTCCATGATCCGCCCCATGGCCGATACCGTGGGCCGATGCTCCAAGCTGGTCCAGAACTGCGAGGTGTGCGTGAAGCGGTCCCACGTGGTCCATGCATCGGGGATCACGAGGATGGCTGCGGAACGTTCGGGGATGGCGCGCCACGGGTCGGCAGCGGCACTGGTGGTCCGGTTCCAGCGGAACAGGGTCCATGCCACGGCACCGCATACGGCCAGCAGGAGCAGGACAACGAGGGAACGACGCATGGGCGTGTCCAAAGGTACCGGGACGCACAGGCCGCTTTCCCGCGCCGGACGGGGCGTTTGCACAGGGCCGTGTTGAATGCCTTCGGGTCCTGCGGCACGGATCAGAACAACACCGGTTCCGAATAGTCCAGCCGGAAGCTCTTGCGATGATGCACACACGGGCCGATGCGGTTCAAGGCTTCGCGGTGATCGCCGGTGGGGTAGCCCTTGTTGATGGCCCAGTTGTATTCGGGATGCGCATCATGCAGGCGGGTCATCAGCTCATCGCGGTGCGTCTTCGCAAGGATGCTGGCTGCGGCGATGCTGCGGAAACGGCCGTCGCCCTTGATGAGGCAGGTGTGTGGTATGCCGTTGTACGGGATGAAACGGTTGCCGTCGATCAACAGGTGTTCGGGGCGTTGCTGCAACGCATCTACGGCGCGGTGCATGGCGATGAAAGATGCGCGCAGGATGTTCAGCGTGTCGATCTCCGCCGGTTCCACGGCCACGACGGCCCATGCCAGCGCATGCTTCTCGATCAGCGGGCGCAGTGTTTCGCGTTTCTCGGCGGTCAGCTTCTTGCTGTCATCCAAGCCGGGCATGCGCACCCGTTGGGGAAGGATCACCGCAGCGGCCACCACCGGACCTGCCAAACAGCCACGGCCTGCTTCGTCGCAACCGGCTTCGAGGAGGCCTTTGGTGTGATAGGGGGCGAGGCGCATGTCAGTTGTCAGGTCTCAGTGCTCGGTTGTCAGATCTCCTTGCTGGTAGCCGCGTTACGATCAACCGTGGGGATAGCTCTTCTTTCTTCTTGCGGTTCTTCCTACTTGTTCCTTCCTCCTTCCACAGAAGCTCGACAATGTTGAACGCTGCTCATCATTTTCGCATGGAGAGCACCTTCCTCCTTGAAGGTGGGTTCGATAAGTGAGTCGGTATCCAGCACGTGGAACTGTGTGAAACGATAAGCTTCGGGTGCATCGGTCGAAGAGTTCCCATTGGGCATGGAGGCGGGTATGGCCCCCGAACTTCCCAGCATGACAACACGGCCTTGCTTGGGTTGTGGCGGATAGCTAATTACCTCGGAGACTTTGATACGCTCTCCTTGTGGGGCCTCGAAGTAATACGCATCATCGACCCACCCTGAATGGAACTCGCGCTGAACGATCGCGACACCTTCCTGTGGAATACGGATGATATACCGCCCGTCCTCTTTCGTAGATGGCATGCCGCATGGTTCTCCATATACGATGGCGAACATACCATGATAGTCGGCGGGGATCAGGATCGTTTGTTCCGGGGAAAAGGTCATCGCGAAGGACCAGCTCACGAACAACACCGGAACACCTGCCACAAGCGTCTTTGTCTTCCATCCCTGCTTCGATACCAGCACAAGAATGGCACCGAAGGCTACTGCCCCCATTCCGTATGGGAAGCACCACCAAGACAGATAGAGGAACACCCCGATGGCGAGCAGAAGGACTCCAATGATGAAAAATGTGCTGGAGATCCCTTTGCTCATGATGGGAACATGGTGTTCATCTTTTCGTTGCATCATCCATCATCCGCTCAAAACTCTTCCACAACGCCTCCGCCGCATTCTCCCACGTGTACCGCTGCGCCCGTTCGATCCCTGCCCGGCTCAGCCGTTCACGCAAGGCCGCATCGGAACACACCTCATGCAACGCCCGCGCGATGTCGTCCACACTGAACGGATCGCAGTAGTGCGCGGCATCACCGGCCACTTCGGGCAGGCTGGTGGCATTGGCCGCCACCACGGGCACACCGCAGCGCATGGCCTCGGCCACCGGTATGCCGAAGCCCTCGAAGTAGCTCACGAACGCCAGCGCCGTGGCCCCGCCAAGCGCGCGGTGCAGCCGCGCTTGTTGCAGCCGTCCGGTGAAGATCACGCGATCCTTGTGGCGCATGCCCTTCCACGTGCGTTCCATGTGCGCGTCGTGCCACATGCGCTCGCCCACGATCAGCAGGCGCAGATCGGATGGATGCTCTTCCATCAGCTTATCGAACGCCTGCAACAGCCGTGCGATGTTCTTGCGCGGATTGAGCGATCCGATGCAGATCAGGTAGGGATCTCCGCCGGTGAACTCGCGTACGGCATCCTCCTTCTCCGCCGCCGTCAGCGGCCGGTACACATCGCCCACACCGTTGTGTACCACGTCGATGCGGTTTTCGGGCACGCCATAGGTGCGCACGATGTCCTGCCGGGAATAGTCGCTTACCGTGGCGAGGCGCGTGGCGTGCTTCGCGAAGCGCGGGAAGTAGCTGCGGTAATAGTCGCGATAGGCTTTGGGCAGGTCTTCGGGGTGGTGCTCGAAATTGAGGTCGTGCATCACCGCCAATGTGGGTACGTTGCTGCGCAGGGAGAGGTAACCGTCCGGCGAGATGAAGGCATCGGCCTTCAGTGCCTTCAGCTTGCGCGGCAGCAGCCAGTTGAACCAAAGGCGGTATAGCAGCGGGTGCCGCGTGGGTGGGAAGAGCACCGCGCCTTCCACATTGTCCGCATAGATGGATTTTGTGTCGAAGGCACGATCGAAGAGGAAGATGAACCGATGCTCCGGGTGCGCCTTCACGATGCGCGAGAGCGTTTCATGCGTGAACCAGCCGATGCCCTCCAACTTGCCGGAGAGGAGGAGGCGGGTGTTGACCACGATGCGCATGGGGCAAAGGTGGTGACAACCGTTCGTGCCATCTTCGTCCCGCCGATGCAACGCCGTTTCCTGCTGAACCTCGCCCTGCTGCTGGTGCTGAACCTGCTGGTGAAGCCCTTCTACATCCTTGGCATCGATGCCGGGGTGCAGGATGCCGTGGGCAGCGCGGCGTACGGCACCTACGCGGCGCTGCTGAGCCTGAGCTTCCTGTTGAGCATCGTGCTGGACATGGGCATCACCAACCAGAACACGCGGCACATCGCGCAGCATACGCACCTGATGGGCAAGACGGTGGGCGGCGTGCTCGGCGTGCGCTTCGTGCTGGTGGCGCTGTACGCGGTGCTCACCATTGGCACGGGGCTGGTGCTGGGTTATGGTGCGGAGCAGATGGCCGTGCTTGGCTGGCTGGTGATGAATCAGGCGCTGGTGGCCGGTATCAACTTCATGCGCAGCAACATCGCCGGTGCGCAGCGGTTCAAGCAGGACAGCCTGCTGAGCGTGCTGGACCGCGTGCTGCTGATCGGCATGGTGGGCTGGCTGCTGTGGTGCAGAGCTGACGGTGCGCCCTTCCGCATCGAATGGTTCGTGTGGGCGCAGACGGTGGCGTACAGTGTAACGCTGCTGGTGTCGTACGCGCTGGTGCATCGCATCGCGGGCGGCGTCCGGCTGGCGTGGCGCCCGGCCTACGCGTGGGTGGTGATGAAGCAGAGCTTCCCCTACGCGCTGCTGATCCTGCTGATGACCTTCTACTACCGCATCGATACGCTGATGCTGGAGCGCATGCTGCCCGATGGCGCGGTGCAGGCGGGCATCTACGCGCAGGGCTTCCGCTTCTTCGAGGCCTTCAACATGCTGGGCTACCTCATGGCCGGGCTGCTGCTGCCCATGTTCAGCCGGTTGCTGGGGGAGAAGGATGCGAAGGCCCGCGCCGGGCTTGCACCGCTGGTGCGGCTGGCGATGCGGCTGGTGCTTACGGGCACCCTCGCCATCGCGGTGTTCGGCGTGGTGAACGCCCAGGAGATCATGGACCTGCGCTACACACAGCACACGGCGGAGAGCGCGCCGGTGTTCGCCCTGCTGATCGGCTGTTTCGTGGCGGTGTGCTCCACCTACGTGTTCGGCACCTTGCTCACGGCGGGTGGTCGGTTGAAACACCTGAACTGGATGGCCGCTATGGGCGCAGTGCTCAACGTGGGACTAAACCTGTTGCTGATACCCCGCATGCAGGCCGAAGGTGCCGCCTGGGCCAGCCTTGTGACGCAGGTGCTTACCGCGCTGGCGCAGATCTGGCTGGCGGGCAGGCTGTATGGTGCCACCCTCAAGCCGGGGCTCTGGCTGCGGGCGGCCATCTATGCGACCGGCCTGATGGCCTTGGCCGTCGGGGGGGCTTTCGCAGGCGTTACCCTGCCGGTCATGCTGGCGCTGTTCGCGGCCGGGGCCGTGGCGCTTGCATGGGTCACCGGCATGCTCAGCCGTGCGGTGCTATACGAAGCGCTGGAATTGCGCGTTCCTGCAAGGGATTGACCTCTTGGATATTTCGTCCGCCGTCGGCGGACCCTCATTTTGAACCACAGATCCACACAGATCTCGCAGATAGCCCCATCTGCGAGATCTGTGATCTGTGGTTGGACCCGAATTGTGAAAGAGGTTCGTTGACCACCCCAGCCCGCCACAGACGTACAAGCCTGCTCGGGGGCGAAGGTGTACTTTAGGCCCTCTTTTCGCGGAAGCACGCATGCAGGAACCTACGACAGTCAAGCAACAGGACTCCTTCGATCTGATCCTCTACCTGTGGGACCGGCGCAGGCTCATCCTTGGGATCATGGCTGCGGGCTTGGTGGCCGGGATCATCGCCGCCTACTGGATCACGCCGCTGTACAAGAGCGAGGTGGTCATGTTCCCCGCCATCACCAACTCGGTGTCCAAGGCGCTGCTGAACGAGCAGAGCACCGGGCGCGATGACATCCTTGCGCTGGGCGATGAGGAGGATTGCGAACAGCTGATGCAGATGCTGCATTCGGAGAAGATCAGGGAGCGCGTGGCGCGGCGCTTCAACCTGATGGAGGTGTACCACATCGACAGCACCGGCAGGCACCGGATCTCCGACCTGCACGAGGCATACGCGCGGCACATCAAGTACGAACGCACCCGGTTCAGCAGCGTGCGCGTGGAGGTGCTGGATCCCGATCCGCAGCGTGCTTCGGACATGGCCAACTACATCGCCGACCAAGTGGATACCGTATGGTCCGAAATGGCCCGCGAACGTGCCAGCAAGGGCTTCCGGCTGGTGGAGAGCAGGGTGCGCGAGCTGGAGGAGAGCATCCGCGGGATGGCGGACAGCATGCGGGTGCTGCGCGAGCTGGGGGTGCATGATTACCACACCCAGACCGAGCGCTACAACGAATACATGGGTGCCGCCATCGTGAAGGGCGACCAGCGCGCGGTGAAGGAGTTCGAGGAGCGGTTCAAGGTGCTGGCGCAGTATGGCGGGCCGTACGTCACGTTGCAGGACCGGCTCTTCAACGAGACCAAGCGGATGAGCGTGCTGCGGATGAAACTGGAACAGGCACAGGCCGACATGGAGAGCGACCTGCCGCATAAGTTCGTGGTGAACCGCGCGCAACCGTCGGACAAGAAGCACTCGCCCGTGCGCTGGCTGGTGGTGGCAGTGAGCATGGCTTCATCCGTGCTGCTTGCCATGCTCGTGCTGGTGGTGCAGGCCAACATCCAAAAGATCCGTAGAACCCATGGCTGAAGCCCTTTCCTTCGAGCGTTTCATGGCCCTCATCAGGGCGAAGTACCGCGTGTTCGCCGTGGTGGGCATCATCGCGGCGGTGCTGGCGGGTGTGTTCAGCGGCCCTTCCTTCATCAAGCCGCGCTACATGTCCAAGGCCACCGTGTACCCGGTCAACCTGAACAGCTACTCCATCGAGACCCGCACCGACCAGCTGTTGCAGCTGCTGAGGAGCAACAGCATCCGCGACAGCCTCATCAGGCAGTTCGATCTGGGCACGGTGTACAAGGCCGACACCTCGAAGAAGGGAGGCCACTTCGCCCTGTACAACGAATTCCTGGAGCGGGTGGAGATCGGAAAGACGCAGTACGAAAGCGTGATGATAGAGGTGGTGGACGAGGATCCCGTGCGCGCCCGCGACATGGTGAATGCCATGCTGGATCAGGTGAACCTGCTGGCCCGCCGCCTGCAACGCGAGAAATCGTACGAGGTGCTGAACATCGCCGAGAAGGCCCTTGCGCACGAACGCTACAAGCTGGATTCGGTGGAGGCGCGGCTGGATACCCTGCGCCGCACGGCTGGGCTGCTCGCCTACGAGGCGCAGGCCAAGGAACTGACCAAGGGCTACGTGCGCATGCTGAGCTCGGGCGCCAGCCACGGCCAGCGCGAACAGGTGCTCGCCATGATCAAGGACCTTGAATCGAAGGGCGGCGAGTTCCGGCAGCTTACCGAGTTGAGCAACCTGTTCCGCGGCAACTACGACAGGCTTCTGACGCAGTACGAGACCGTGGTGAACGACGTGACCAAG
>JAHBUM010000066.1 GCA_019638075.1 Flavobacteriales bacterium
CGCGCTTCACCATCCCGCGAACGCCCCCACCTCCCATGAGCGAGGCGGATGCAACGGCACCTGAAAAGCCCCTCCGGGAAGTGTCGGCGATCGCCGCCATGGAAGAGCCCAAGCCTCGTTGGAACCCATGGGCGGTCCCCGCCTTCGTGGTGGCCTTGGGCACCGTGGCCTACGCCATCCTCGGCACCAGCGAACTGATCGTGGTGCTGGCCGTGATCGCCACCTTGGTGCTGGCCTCCATCGCCGTGCGGAAGGGGCGCACCTTTGAATGGCGGGGCAAGGGCTTCGCCATCGCCGCGCTCATGATCGGGGCACTCGCCGGATTGATCACCTTGATCGTCCTGCTGAACTAGAGCCTGTCCGCTCCATTCTTTTTCTGAACAGCCATCGTGTCGGTCATTTTCATGTACTTATGTAGGGACATTTCATGGGACATATATTTGGACATCTCAGCGTTCATAAAACTGCTTTCAATTGATATTCAAGCCATATAAATGGACATTTATTTGGACGATCATGAGGGCTTATGAAGAAACCATCACGTGGCTCACGTTCCGGGCAGGACTGAGGCATGCGCCACCCGCTTTCTGGCTCCTTCTCGGGGATCTTAGCGCGGGGCTGAGGCACCTGAACGGCATCCCGCTGGCCGCTGCCGAAGCGCGTTCCGTGGAGCGTGATCTGGTGGTGCATGGGGTGCATGCGCGGCTCGCCTTGGATGGCCTGCTGCTGCCGATCGAGACGGTCCGCCAACGGGTCCCCGCACGCGTGGAAAGCACATCGGCAGGAGCCGGGCGGCACGAGGTGGAAGCCTACCTCGGCAGCCTGCAACCTTCCGCCAAGTCCCCCGCTCCATCCCCCGGAACAGACGAGTTGAAGCGCTTGCACCGGTCCGTATCGGAAGGCTCCTCCGAAGAGGAGAGGCCGGGGCAATGGCGGGTGCTACCCACCGGCGGAAAGCCTTGGGAAGGGGTTCCGCACGAGGTGGCCGGGCTCTTCACCGAGGAGTTGTGCGACTGGCTCGCAAGTGCCGAATTGGCAGCGCCAGCAGTGGACGAGGAGCAGGCCTACGTCCTCATCCGGATGCTGCTCGCCGAGCTCTACCTCGCTTGGATACGGCCGTTCGAATCGGCCCATTTCAGGGTATCCGGTGCCTTCGGAGCGGTCATCCTCCGCCATGCCGGGATGAGCGCCACGGCCGTTCACCTGCTGTCCATCGCCCTGCACCGCCACGCCCGCGAGTTCCAGCGCCAAGTGCAGCAGGCTTCGGAGGGTAACGCCGACCCGCTCCCTTTCATCGCCTTCGCCCTGCGCGGCATGACCGACGTGCTGCACGAGACCCATGCCCGCATCCGCGACCTGCAGATGCGCGGCCAGTGGCGGGCGCAACTGCTCGAACTCTTCCAAGAAGGGAACGATGAGCCTACCCGCCGCCAGCGCCAAGTGCTGCTGGACCTTGCGACCGCGGATGGTCCCGTTCCACTGAACCGATTGAGCAGCCTTTCCCCCACCCTCGCGAAGCTCTACGCCGGGGTGTCGGAGAAAACGCTGCGGCGCGATGTGGATGCCCTGCTCAGCGCCGTTGTGCTCCAGCGCGAGCCGGAAGGGCTGCGCGTAGACCTCAGCAATATCCTGGCATTCAAAGGTTGAAGTGCCTCAGCAGCCCTTCCGCGTATGCGCTGGCTTGAACGATGATGGGCGCTGGCGAACGACCGGCCTCCCTCATCGCCTTCAACGAAGTGGAACCGGCTGATTTCGAGAGCTTCCGGCCTTCCACATCCAAGGCGAGGGCATGGTGGTGGAAGCGCATGGAACCAAAGGCCGCCTGCCTCAGCAGACCTGCAAGATGAAGCTGGCACGCCGTGGAGGGGAGCAGGTCGGCACCACGAACGATGAAGGTGATGCCCATGTCGAGGTCGTCGCAGAGCGAGGCGATCTGGTACGCCGGCCGGCCGGTATCGCGCTGCAGGATCACCGGGTCGGACATGAGGGTGGCGAGGTCGAGCGGCTCGCTGCTTCCATCGAGGCCGATGATATTCACCGGGCAATGCGCTGGTATGCACAGACGCCAAGGTGTTCCGATCGGGACCGTGCCCAACGCAGCCGTCCGGCATGAATGCGCATGGCGCTCCATCCGCTCGAACTGCGGCCGGGAGCAGGCGCAGGGATAGAGCGCACCCTTCGCACGCAGCTCTTCGGCCAATGCCACGTACCGATCCATCCGTAGATGCTGCGACCAGTTCGTATGAAAGTCCTCCGGGCCGGATGGGCCTTCATCCACGCGGATCCCCAGCCATTCCAGCGAGCGGAAGATGTCGGCGATGTATTCGGGCCGGGTGCGCTCGGCATCGAGGTCGTCGATACGCAGCATCAGTTGGCTGCCGGTGGCTTTGGCCAGCCGATCGGTAACGAGGAAGTTTAAGGCGTTCCCCGCGTGCAGGTAGCCGCTCGGCGTGGGGGCGATGCGGGTCTTCTTCATGCGCCTGCCATCGGTGCCCGGGGTGGGACTCGAACCCACACGGCCCTTACGGACCAAGGGATTTTAAGTCCCTCGTGTATACCATTTCACCACCCGGGCGGTGGCGCAAAGGTGGGTAACTATGCGTAAAAGAAGAGCCCGAGCGCGGTGGATCCACCATTAGAGTGAAGACCATCTGCGGAGTGACCAACTCGCATCCTCCGCCACCGGCATGAGCAGGATCAAGCATTTCACCACCAGTGAGGGCCACGTAGAGCCGCGGCTGATCCACATCCTGCGCAAAGCCGAACGATCAAAACACCGGGAATATCATCTCTGTTGCTTGCGGCCGAACCTGAGGTAGTAGATGATCTGTGACAACCCGCCGATGATGGCCGCTGCGATGAACAAGGGTAGCGGTGAATGGTTGCCCGGACCCATGACGTATTCCCTGAACAGCCAGCCCGCCAACAGACCAAGGCCGATGCCCACGATCAACAGCCCATCACGCAAAGCCTTGTTCGGTTCAGGAGCGGCCTTGTGCGCATTGGGGTCCATGCCCCGTTCGATCATGCCCATGCGTTCGCGGTGGCGCGTGGTGAAATAGAGGTAGCAGATGCCGAAGCCGGTGCTGAAGGTGAAGATGATGGCGATGATGCCGGTGATGTCCATGGTCGCAAGGTGTTCGTGTGGATGAAGCCGCGCATCGGATCATTGATGCGTTCACCCATCTGACGCCATCCGGTGGCGGCCGGTTACGATCGCTCCGAGCCGTTCGTGTGAATTCCTTTCCCGATCACCCTATCCCGCCTTCTTTTTGTAACCGGACTACCTTCACCATGCGTCCCATTGCCGCACCACCGTGGACCACGCCCCGCTCATCACGCGCATCCTGCAAGGCGACAACCACGCCTACGCGGAACTGGTGCGCGCCTACCAGCACATGGTGTACACCGTGTGCCACCGCGTGTTACGCAACGCACAGGATGCGGAGGAGGCCACGCAGGACGCTTTCGTGAAGGCCTACCAGCACCTCGCGGGTTTCGGCGGCAGCGCCAAATTCAGCACGTGGTTGTACAGCATCGCCTACCGCACGGCGATCTCGCACGGGCGCAAGCGCAGGCAGGACACCCTCTCCGTGGATGAACTGGCCCACCATCCTTCCACTGAGTACCGGGACGAGATCCGCCACGCCGACCTGAAGCACCACTTGGACCGCGCCCTTGCCACGCTGAGCACCGAGGACGCCTCCATCCTCAGCTTCTTCTACCTGGAGGAGATGAGCGTGGAGGAGATCGTAACCGTCACCGGGCTGGGGGCGTCGAATGTGAAAGTGAAGCTGCACCGGGGCCGGAAGAAACTGCTCGATGTGCTGAACACGGAACTCGGCCCCGAGGCGCGCGAACTACTTTTGGATCATGCCTGAAATGGACGACAAAAGCCTGCGGAAACTCTTCCGCACAGCAGGGCATCACATGCCGGGCACGGACCTCACCGCGCGCATCATGGCGCAGGTGGCGGTGACGCCCATCACGCGTCCGGTCGCAGAGAAGCCGTTGATCGGTAGAAAAGGCTGGGCGATGATCGTTGCCGGAACGATCACGTTGTTCGCGTTGGCGTTCATCGGCGATGGAAGCGCCATTGTTAGAACGCCCTCCTACTTCGCGCCGTTCACCAGCCTGCTCAATGGCATCCGACTACCGCAAGGTGATTGGCCCGCGTGGGCGATCGGCGCCTCGGCCTGCGCACTTCTGTTCACGGCGCTGGACCGCGTGCTGGCGCGGAAGACCGCTCAATAGATACATACCGCAAAGGACGCGAAGGACGCAAAGCTGCATTGTGGCAAGCATTGGCAATGCCCACCCATGCAGGCTTCCTTTGCGTCCTTCGCGCCCTTTGCGGTAGTATAAGGACCGCTTTACAGCAACCCCTTCGCCGCATTCAGTGCCGCGTCGTAGTCGGGCTCACTGCCCAACTCGGGGGTAAGTTCGTGGTAGCGGATCACACCCTCCTTGTCGATCACCCACACAGCGCGGGCGGTGACGGCTTCCATGGGGCCTTCGGCAAAGGCAGCACCCCACTTCCCGCTGAGGTCGCGGAAGCGGAAGTCGCTGGCGGGTTCCACGTTGGTGATGCCCTCGGTATCGCAGAAGCGCTTCATGGCGAAGGGTAGGTCCATGCTCATGACGATCACCTTGGCGCCAAGCCCGGCGGCCTTCTGGTTGAAGGTGCGCGTCTCGGTGGCGCATACGCCGGTATCGAGGCTGGGCACGGAGAGCAGGACCACCACATCACCTTTCAATGAGGCGAGGTCGGCGTTGCTGCGATCCTGTTTCACGAAGCGGAGCTGGGGGGCGGCGGTGCCGACTTGGGGCAGGGTGCCGATGGTTGCTGGTTGGGGCATGGGGAAGAAGTGTGAGGTGTAAAGTGTGAGGTGTGAGGTGTGAGGTGTGAAGTGAGCGCCCTACTCGGCCATCGCCTTGGGAATAGCCTCCTCATACACCTTCCTTGCATCTTCAATGAAGCCAAAAGGTGCATCGTCCACCATGAGCTTGCCTTTGGTGACGTGGCCGAGAAGGATGCACGGCACGCGGCTGACCTGCATCAGATCGAGAAAAGCGGTCTCCTGCTCGTCGCTGACGGTGACCACCGCGCGGCCCTGCCCTTCGCCGAAGAGGAAGGCATCCTCGCGGATCTCGCTGTCGGTGATCACGTCGAAGCCGAGGCCGCGTGGCAGGGCCATTTCAACGAGCGTGGTCCAGAGGCCGCCATCGCTGATGTCGTGCGCGGCGTTGATCGCGCCCTTGCGGATCAGGATGAGCAGCATGGTGTGCAGGCGGCGTTCCTCCTCGATGTCGAAGTACGGCGCGGGGCTGCGGTCGATCTTGTGGATGCGCGTGAGGTATTCGCTGCACGCGATGTCGTCGGTGGTCTTGCCGATGAGGTAGATGAGATCGCCCTTCTGTTTGAAGTCGAGGCTCATCCGCTTGGTGATGTCGGGCACGATACCCACCATGCCGATCGTGGGCGTGGGGAACACCGGGATGTTCTTCTTGTCGGTGACGGTGTGGTTGTAGAAGCTCACATTGCCGCCTGTCACCGGCGTCTCGAACGCGCGGCAGGCATCGCCCATGCCCTTGATGGCTTGGGTGAACTGCCAGTAGACCTCGGGGTCGTACGGGTTGCCGAAGTTGAGGCAGTTGGTCACTCCGCACGGCTCGCCACCGGTGCAGGCGATGTTGCGCGCAGCCTCGCTCACGGCGATCATCGCGCCGGTGTACGGGTCGGCATGCACGTAGCGGCCGTTGCAATCCACGGTGACGGCGAGGCCCTTGCCGGTCTCCTTCACCAGCACGAGGCCCGCATCGCTGGGCGCGTTGGTGCTCATGTTGTTGGTGCGCACCATGCTATCGTACTGCTCGCTCACCCAGCGTTTGCTGGCGATGTTGGGGCTGGCGAGCAGGTCGTAGGCCACACGGCGCAGATCGTCGGGTTCATCCACATCATCGGTCTTGAACTTCGCGTTCTCCTTGATGTAGGCAGGCTCCTTCACCTCACGCTCGTACACCGGCGCACCGCCACCCAGCACAAGGCTTTCGGCGGACACTTCGGCCACGAGTTCTTCTCCTTGGAAATAGCGCAGCGTATCGCCTTTGGTCACCACACCGATCTCCACGCAATTCAGGTCCCACTTATCGAAGATGGCCTGCACCTCGGCCTCGCGGCCCTTCTTCACCACCACCAGCATACGCTCCTGACTTTCGCTCAACAGGATCTCCCACGCGCGCATGCCCTGCTGACGTGTGGGCACTTTGTCCAACTGGATGTCCATGCCGCAGCCGCCCTTCGCGCTCATCTCGCTGGTGCTGCACGTGATGCCCGCCGCGCCCATGTCCTGCATGCCGATGATGGCATCGGTCTGTGCGAGTTCCAACGAGGCTTCCAGCAGCAGCTTCTCCATGAAGGGATCGCCCACTTGTACGGCGGGCAGGTCGTCCATGCTCGTTTCGGTGATGTCCTTGCTGGCGAAGCTGGCGCCGTGGATACCGTCCTTGCCGGTGGCACTGCCCACGATGAAGACGGGATTGCCCACACCGTGGCTGGTGGCGCTGATCACGCGGTCGGTGCGCACGATGCCCACGCTCATGGCGTTCACCAGCGGGTTGGTGGTGTAGCAGGGATCGAAGTAGACCTCGCCACCGAGCACGGGTACGCCGAAGGCATTGCCGTAGTCGCCGATGCCCTTCACCACGCCGCGCATGTGCCAGCGGCTGCTGCTTTCCTTGGTGATGTCGCCGAAACGCAGGCTGTTGAGCTGTGCGATGGGCCGCGCGCCCATGGTGAAGATGTCGCGGTTGATGCCGCCCACGCCCGTGGCCGCGCCTTGGTAGGGCTCGATGGCGCTGGGGTGGTTGTGGCTCTCGATCTTGAAGGCGCAGGCCCAGCCATCGCCGATGTCCACGAGGCCCGCGTTCTCCTGACCGGCCTCGGCCAGCAGTTTGGGGCCGCTGCGCGGAAGGGTCTTCAGCTGCTTGATGGAGTTCTTGTACGAGCAGTGCTCGCTCCACATGGCGCTGTAGATGCTCAACTCGGTGAAGTTCGGCGCGCGGCCGAGGATCTCCTCGATCCTGTCGAACTCTTCGGGCAGCAGGCCCAGCTTCTTCGCGGTCTCCACGCCGGCGGGCGCGGTATCGGGGTTGGTAGTGAGGGTGCTCATCGGGAGGGCGCAAAGGTAGCCGTGGGGAATGCGCGAGCATCCGATGGTGTGGTGGCTGCGTCTACCTTGCGCCCCCTGCGATGACCGGCATCCTCCTCGCCCTTTCGTACACCGCCCTGCTGCTGTACTTCATGCGGCACATGCCGTTCTACGCGCGGGTTCCGGGCCTGTCCTTCCGCTGGGTGGCGGGGTTCCTCCTTCTCCGGGTGGCTGCGGGTATCGCGTTATGGGCCATCTACACCTACGTGTACCCCGACCGTGCCACGGCCGACATCTTCAAGTACTTCGATGACAGTGCCCAGATGTTCAAGGCGCTGCCTGAAAAGCCCGTGGATTACCTGCGCATGCTCACCGGCATCGGCAACGACACGCCGTACTTCCACGAGCGGTACTACAACGACATGAACAACTGGGTGCGGCACTACGAGAGCAACCTGTACAACGATGCGCACACCATCATCCGCTTCAATGCGTTCGTGCGGCTCTTCAGTTTCGGGGAGTTCCATGTGCATACCGTGGCTACCGCGTTCCTCTCGCTCACCGGGCTGCTGGGGCTGTACCATGCGTTCGTGCGTGCGCTGCCGGGCAGGGAACGGCTGCTCGCGGCGGCGGTGTTCCTCGTGCCCTCGGTGGTGTTCTGGGCCAGCGGTGTCATCAAGGAGAGCCTGCTGTTCTTCGGCATCGGCCTGCTCGTGTACCAAGTGGACCGCGCATTGAACGGCAGGATCCGCGCATGGGACCTCGCGCTGCTGGCCTTCAACGTGGTGATGCTCTTCTTCCTGAAGTTCTACGTGCTGCTGAGCCTGCTGCCAGCGTTGGCGCTTTTCGCGTGGAGCCGGAAGATGCAACGCCCCCCGCTATGGGCGAAGACCGTGGTGCTGTACGGCATCCTCATCACGCTCGGCCTCAACCTGCACCATTTCCTGCCCGGCTGGAACATCCTCGGCATCCTCACCATGAAGCAGCGCGATTTCATCGGGCTGTCGCTGAAGATGGATGCAGGCAGCTTCGTGATGCCCGAACTGCTGCTGCCGGACGTGTGGCTCTTCGCGAAGCAGGCACCCTACGCGCTCTCCATCGCCTTACTGGGGCCGTTGATACATGCGTCGGGCGGTGCGCTGGGCCTGTTCGCAGCGGTGGAGAACGCCGCCATCATCCTGTTCCTCGCCGTATGCGTGACATACCGCCGCCCGTGGCCCAGCATCGACAAGACCCTGCTGACGACGATCGTGCTGTACGTACTGCTCCTCGCACTGGTGATCGGCTGGACCACCCCGGTGATGGGCGCCGTGGTGCGCTACCGCACGCCCCTCCTCCCCTTCCTCCTCATCGCCGGACTGCTGATACTGGACCACACACGCCTGATGGCCCGCTGGCCGTGGCTCCGGCGCATATCCGCACCATGACACGATCCATCGCATCGCTCGTGCTCGCCCTCTCGCTGGCCGGGTGCTACCATTCGCAGGAGGCCGACCTCGTGGTCCACAACGCGCGCATCCACAGCATGGACGAGGGCGGTACCGTGTACCAAGCCATGGCCGTGCGCGATGGGCGCATCGTGGAACTCGGCCCCGAACGGCAGATCATGAACCGCTACGCCGCGAAGAGGAAGGTGGATGCCGCAGGCCGCGTGATCCATCCCGGCTACATCGATGGGCATTGCCACTTCCTCGGATATGGGCTGAACAAGCAGAAGCTGGATCTGAGCGGCGTGACGTGGATGGATGAACTGATCGAACGCGTGGTGCGCTATGCCGAGGCGAACCCTGACAAGAAGTGGATCATCGGGCGCGGATGGGACCAGAACCTGTGGCCCCAGCAGATGTATCCCGACAACAGGAAACTGAACGAGCTGTTCCCCGACCGGCCGGTACTGCTGCAACGCGTGGACGGCCATGCCGCGCTGGTGAACGAGGCGGCACTGCGTGCGGCCGGTCTCGACATACACGCGCACATCGCAGGAGGGCAGCTGCTGATGTCCGATGGGCGCTTCACCGGCATCCTGATCGACAACGCCGTGTCGGTGTTCCAAACCATCTTCGACGAAGCCGATGAGGCTACCAAACGCAAAGCCCTGCTGGATGCGCAGGCCGATTGCTTCAGCGTGGGCCTGACCATGGTATGCGATGCCGGCCTCGATGTGGGCACCATCGAACTGATGCGCACCATGCAACGCGAGGGTTCGTTGAAGATGCGCATCTACGCGATGGTGGCCGATGCGCCGGAGAACCTCGATCACTTCGCGAAGAGCGGCCCCATACAGGACGACCGGCTGGTGGTGCGCAGCGTGAAGGTGTATGCCGATGGCGCGTTGGGGTCGCGTGGGGCGCTGCTGAAACAGCCATACAGCGATCAACCCGGACACCACGGCCTGCAACTGGCATCACGCGATCATTTCCTCGACGTGGCGAAGTGGTGCAAGCAGCACGGCTTCCAGATGAACACGCACTGCATCGGCGATTCGGCGAACAAGCTGCTGCTCGATGTGTACGGCGAAGTGCTGGGCGGCACGAACGATCTCCGCTGGCGGATCGAGCATGCGCAGGTGGTGTCACCGGAGGATCGTCCGAAATTCGGCGCGTACAGCATCATACCCAGCGTGCAGCCCACGCATGCCACCAGCGATGGGCCGTGGGCCGAAGAGCGCCTTGGGGCCGAGCGCATCAGCAATGCCTACGCCTACGAGGATCTGCGCAGGACAATGGGCCTGCTCGCGCTGGGCACCGATTTCCCGGTGGAAGGCATCGACCCGTTGCAGACGTTCCGATCGGCGGTGGAGCGCAGGGATGCACAGGGCTGGCCCCACGATGGCTACATGATCGCGAACGCACTGAGCGCCGATGATGCCCTGCGCGGCATGACCATCTGGAACGCGATCGCCACCTTCACCGAGAACGACCGAGGCAGCTTGGAACCCGGCAAGTGGGCCGATTTCGTGATCCTGAACGGCGACCCGGCCACCGGCCTGCGCACCAACACCAAAGTGCGGGTCACTGCCACCTATGTGGCCGGGGAACAGGTGCAGTGAACCGGCCGCTCCGCGAAGCGGGTACAACGACGAAAGCACGCGATCCGGCGAAAACACCGGGGACCGATCGAACCAAGCGGTCAATTCGCGGTCCATCTGTCCAACCAAAACCCGCCCACGGATGCGTTCCATCATCGCCCTCTCCACACTGGCCGCACTACTCACCGCTCCGGGAAGGAGCACCGCACAAAGCCTTCCCGCCGAGATGTACTTGGACGCGCCCAACCACATGCTGCGCACCGGCGGCCTGCCCAGCACCGGGCTGTACGCCAAGCAGACCATCCGCACGCTCGACCTGCAGTTCGCGCAGCCCAACTACTGGACGCTGATGACGCAGAACTACAGCAGCCATACCGACATCCCGGCCACACTTACCGTGGATGGCGCCGTGTTCGACAGCGTGGGCGTACGCTTCAAGGGCCAGACGAGCTACTCCATGCTGCCCGCCAACTCGCAGAAGAAGTCCTTCAACATCACGGTGGACCATGCGATCGAGGATCAGAACCTCATGGGCTATGAGACCCTGAACCTGAACAATGCCTTCCAAGATGCCTCCTTCCTGCGCGAGGTGGTGTACCTCGACCTGATCCGCGACCACGTGCCCGCAGCCAAGGCCAACTTCGTACATCTGAACATCAACGGGGATAGCTGGGGCATCTACCCGAACGTGCAGCAGCTCAACAGCCAGTTCCTGAAGGAGTGGTACTTCAGCAACAACGGCAGCCTGTGGCGCGCCGACCGGCCCGATGGTGCAGCCCCCGGCCCCGGCGGCCCCGGTGGTGGCTGGGGCGACGGCACGGCGGCCCTCAACTACCTCGGCGCCGATACCACCACCTACAAGACCCATTACACCCTGAAGCGCACCGAACAGGACTTCCCGTGGAGCGACCTGGTACGCACCTGCCAGAAGCTGAACCAACTGCCCAGTGACCAGCTGGCCGACAGCCTGGACAAGTACATGGAGGTGGACCGCACGCTGTGGTTCCTGGCGTCGGAGATCGCCTTCAGTGATGACGACGGCTACGTGTACAAGGGCAAGATGGACTACTACCTATACTGGGACGAGGAGACCGGGCGCATGACCCCGCTGGAGTTCGACGGCAACAGCGTGATGAAGACCAACGCCACGAACTGGAGCCCGTTCTACAATGCGACCAACGCGAACTACCCGCTGATGAACCGGCTCTTCGCCGTGCCGCGCCTGCGCCAACGCTACCTGGCCCACCTGCGCACCATCATCGCCGAGAAGATGCAGAGCGCGACGTTCAACGCCCTGATCGATGGCTATGCCGCGCTGATCGACGCCGAAGTACAGGCCGATCCGAAGAAGCTGTACACCTACAGCGCCTTCAACACCGAGCTGAACACGCTGAAGACCTACATGACCAACCGGCGCAACTACCTCACGGCCAACAGCGAGGTGGCGCAGGTGGCACCGACGATCACCACCGCCTCGCACCGCGTGAACGGGACGGAATGGGCCGATCCGCTGCCCTCGCAGGAAGTGGCCGTCACCGCCACCATCAGCGGTGGCGCGGCACGGGCCGATCTCTTCTACAGCCTTGGCCTCTATGGCAGCTTTACATCCGTGCAGCTATTCGACGATGGCGCGCACGGCGATGGGGCACCCGGCGATGGCGTGTTCGGCGGAACGATCCCTGCAGCCCCGGCCATGACCCGCGTGCGCTACTACGTGATGGCCACGGCGGGCAATGCCGCGCAGAGCGTTTCCTTCTTCCCGCCCGGCGCGGAACACGATGTCTTCACCTACCAAGTGCAGGTGCAGTTCGCCGAGGACGGGCCGGTGCGGATCAACGAGATCATGGCACAGAACACCACCGGGCAGCAGGACGAGAACGGCCAGTACGAGGACTGGATCGAACTGTACAACAACGGCACCGAGCCGTTCGACCTGAGCGGTGGCTGGCTGAGCGACGATGGTGCGAACGTGTTCAAATGGCAATTCCCGGCAGGCACGGTGATCGCCCCCGGCGAATACCTGATCGTGTGGGCCGATGAGGACCAGGACGAAGGGCCGCTGCACACGAACTTCAAGCTCTCGGCCAGTGGTGAAGAGGTGTGGCTGGCGGCATCCGATGGTGTGGTGCTGGACCACCTTGCATTCGGCGCTCAGACCGCGAACATCGCCCTGGCGCGCGTTCCCAACGGCACGGGCCCCTTCGTACAACAAGCCGCCACCTTCGCCGCGAACAACGAGACCCACACCGGCTTCGGAACACTTTCCACCAGTGGTATCCACGTCCACCCGAACCCGGCAACGGATCGGTTCGAGATGCAGGTCGATCAGCCCACCGATGTGACCGTGTGGGACCCGTTGCAGCGCATCGTCTGGAGCGGGCGCATCAACGGACGTGTGGTGATCGACGTACAGGACTGGGCCAGCGGCACCTACTATCTGCGCACCGGAAGTGTCGGGACCAAACTGGTGGTGGTCCACTGAGTAGGTGTTCAGTTGTCAGTTGTCGGTGGTCAGTTGTCAGGAATGCCTGCCTCCGTAACTGCTATACGGTCGTTCGCCCAGCAGTGACACCAAGGAGTCTGACAACTGACCACCGACAACTACTCCCCCCATCAACGCACCTTGACGAACCGGTGGTGCCAGTTCCCCTGCCCGGAGAAGAGGGATAGTGTGAACGTGCCTTCGGGCAGGCCACCGAGCGGAAGCTGCATCACCTCCGACGCCACGCGGCGCTCTTCCATGACCAGTCGGCCATCGGCGGCGATCACCCGAAGATCCACGGCACCCGACAGCGAGGCGGGCACACCCACGTACAGGATGTCGCGCACCGGGCTGGGCCACACGGCGAGTCCACCCCGGCCGCGCTCATCCACACCCACGTTGATGATCTGCACCGGATCGCTCACCGCCGTGCATCCATTGGCATCGGTGATCCGCACCTGATAGGAACCGGTGGCGAAGGCATCCCATTCCTGCTGCGTGGCCCCGGCGATGGGCTGCCCGCTTTCAAGCCACTGGTAGGCATCGGCCTCCGAGCTGGTGAGCAAGTGGCCGTTGGCCGCGATGGTGGGCGTGGCGGGTGCGGGCCACACCGTGAAATGGAGCGTATCCGAATAGGCCAGGCAACCGGAGGCCGTCACCGAAGTGGCGCTGAGCGACCCGGCAGTGGATACCTGAACGGGATTGCCCGTGGCCGCATTGCTCCACTGAAGGCCACCCGGCGCCCCGACATACCTAACCTCCACGACATCCCCCTCGCACAGGGAGGTGGCCTCCGCCACCAACGCCGTACGGTTCAGCAGAGCAGCGAACGCATCCAGTTTGCCCAAGCCCCAGCGCGGGTTGGGCACCGCCCCCGTGAACGCATCCGTGCGCGCGGACCTGCGAATGGCTTCGGCCACCTCGGCCACGCCCGCACCGGGGCATTTCTGCAGGTAGAGCGCCGCCACCCCGGCCACCACCGGCGCGGCCTGCGAAGTGCCACCGGCACGGATGTGCAGCCCTCCGGGATCCACCCAGCAGTCGGCTCCAGGGTCCAGCGGAGGGTCGGGGTTATGGAGGGCCGAGTACAACCCGGCGGTGAAGGTGATATCACCCGAAGCGGCGATATCCGGTTTCACGCGACCGTCGCGGGTGGGTCCGGAGCTACTGTACGGTGCGATGTCGCCTTCGGTGCCCGGCACGGAACACGCCCCACCGAAATAACCGGTGAACTCGACCTCATTGCAATAGTTGGCCACGGTAAGCACATCGGGCAGGCAGGCCCATGAATTCACGATGTGCATGAAGTCATCGGGCTGCACGTAATGGGCCATGGCCGGATACTGTTCCACAGAGGGGAACGGCAGCCCCCCGGGCCATGTTGCGGCCAGCATGGGGCCTACCACGTTCGAGGTGGCCGTGCGTGTGACGAGGGACCAGATATCGAACAGCCCGCTGCCGGTGGACATGAAGCGCCACAGGTGATCGGCAGAATCGGGTGAGGCGATCAGCACCTGCAACAACACCTGTCCCCCACGCTGCTGGGCATGGTACTGCACAGTGCCCAAGGTGTTGCCAGCGTGGCTCACGAGCGGCTCAATAAGTACCTCGCCCATGGCATCGGCCACGGTGTGGAACGGGGTGTGCCCCCTGAACGTGAGCGGCGGAGCCATGCGGTCGGCACCGATGGCGAAGCGCACATCCCGCATGTCGGCAGTATCGGCCCATACCTCGAAGAACACGTTGGGGAAGTCGAAGCTGTTGTATGGGCGCGGGAAATTGTTGGTCTGGAACCAAGTGAACGTGGTATCCGCCCCCACCCCGGTGCGCACGTGGTAGGGATAGTCGTTGTGTGAATTGCCCGCCGAACACGCCAGCGCGCGTCCGGGTTGCTCGCGCAGCATGGCCTCTATGAAGAGGGCCGCCGCATCCTTCCCGTCATGCGAACCGCCGTACCCACCCATGCTGATGTTCACCACCGCAGGCTTGCCCAAGGCCTCGGCA
>JAHBUM010000067.1 GCA_019638075.1 Flavobacteriales bacterium
CTGCTCATCCTTTGGGGAGTGGTGCTGGTCATCAAGTCGATGGAGTTCGCGCGAAAGCTGTATCCAGATTGGCCGAGGGACAAGGATATGATCGGGGAGTTGCATGTGGATGATGACGGTTTGACCTTGACACAGGACGGTGATCTGCAACATGTCCTATTCCAAGACGTTCGCAGCGCCATTCTCGAACACAACCACATCAAAGGAGAGGCTCTTTCCCATCGGGACATTACCCACAACGGCATCGCCACGTTATCACTGACCTTCCACAATGGGCATGCAGTAACCATCAAGTTCCTGATAGCCGGGCGGGATCAGGTGCCGGGTGTGGAGTTCCTGCTCCGCGGGATGTACAAGCGGAGCATCGAAGTCAAGGAGTTCGTGGGAAGGTTGCGGCTCAGGACCATCTTGTTCAAGTTGGGGCGGTCCTTCAAGGAGATCCAAGCACTGAAAGAAGAATTGGGGGTCAAGCACTTCCATTGAAACCTATCCGATCGGTGTAGGCTCTTGTAACCTTGGCAGATTCTCTCGCTTCGTGTACCGAAGTAATGTGGTGTGAAAAGGATGCCGCCCAACAACGACGTTCGTAGCCGATAGCAGTGTCTCGAAGACGAAAAGCCTGCTGTGGCTTAAGGCGGGTTGGTGAATGGAAGCCTGCCGCTGCGCGAACCCGGCGCCTGACCACTCCCTTTCCGGTCAGGCACCGATGTAAGAAGAATGCGGGCATAAAAGAGTCTGATCTTCAACCTGTTGCAGGCTGCCCAATGCCCATACATGAAGATCGGCAGTTCGATCACCGATCTTCATGTATGATCCAACACAGCCGCTACCAGCAAGCGATGCAAGAAGTTGGGCCAACTCTATGTGATCTATCCGGGCACGCGGCGCTATACGTTGGAAGAAGTTGTTGATCGCGTGCCCTTGGAACGGATCGCCGAGCTGCCACGACAGGACGTTGTATGGCACCACAAGCACGAAGCATGGGGGGCGCATTACCGCCGTTCCGGTCACATTCCGCGCCAACCCCTACCTTTATGTCGCCTTGGGCCGTGCATCCGCACAGGATCGCCGCGATCACGGGCATAACAAGCACACCGCACACTTGGCATCATCAGGATCATTCAACAAGCGCGAGAAGGAGAAGAAGCGCCAGCAGAAACAGGAGGAGAAACTCCGCCGCAAAGAAGAGCGCAAAGCCAGTTCCGGCGGAGGTGGCTTGGATAGCATGCTGGCCTATGTGGACGAGAACGGCCAGATCACCAGCACGCCACCCGACCCCACCAAGCGGAAGGAGGTGGCCTTGGAGGACATCGAGATCGGTGTGCCGCGCCGCGAGCATGAGGAGGTGTCCAACGAGCATACCGGCCGCATCGACTTCTTCGACACGTCCAAGGGCTTCGGCTTCATCAAGGAAGATGGCACACAGGAGCGCTTCTTCGTACACATCAGCGGCCTGCTGGACGAGGTGGCGCAGAACGACAAGGTGATCTTCGAGACCGAGCGCGGCCCGCGCGGCATGAACGCGGTGCGCGTGCGCAAAGGCTGAACGGCCCACCGGCAGCTCCCGCATGGTTCCGGCATTCCATCAGGACGAGCTCTTCACGGCCACGAGCCTCCGGCCGGAGGCGGTGGCGGGCGGCGAGTTCGAGCGTTGCGTGTTCCGCGCGCTGCGGTGGATGGATGCCGACCTGACGAACGCGCGGTTCACCGATTGTGTCTTCGAGCAGTGCGACCTGAGCAATGCGCGGGTAAGGGCCGCCGGCTTCCGCACCGTGGAGTTCGCCGGTTGCAAATTGCTCGGCGTGCCGTTCGATCAGTGCAGCGCCTTCCTGCTCGCGCTGCGCTTCACCAACTGTCGGCTGGACTTCACCTCGTTCCGTTCGCTGGTCATGAAGGGCACCCATTTCCATGCGTGCAGCCTGATCGAAGCCGATCTCAGCGGCACCGACCTTGGCAACGCATCGTTCGTCGATTGCGATCTGGCCGGTGCCGTCTTCGATGGCACGAACCTCGAAGGCGCCGACCTGCGGGAGGCACGCAACTTCACCATCGACCCGGAGCGCAACCGCATCAAGGGCGCGCACTTCTCCTTGCACGGCCTGCCCGGCCTGCTGATGCGCCACGGCATCAAGGTGGAGTGATCCGTCCGCCAACAGCGGACATTTTTGGACCACGGATGATCTCACAGATGAGGCTATCTGTGAGATCCGTGTCATCCGTGGTTTGACCCGAATTACGACGGAAGTCCATCGACCCCCTGCCGGATCTCCTCCAAGGCACGTTCCATCCATTTCGTTCCGTTCAACGCGGGCACGATCAGCGGAGCGAACGCACGCACCGGCCCATGCAACACCGATGCTTCGCGGGCTTCCTTCGGCGGCAGCGTATCCCCGGAGCGGCCTGCAAGAAGGTTGAGCGCGATGCTGAGGACGAAGGCGGAACGCAAGGCGCCGAGGAACAGGCCACCCACTTTGTTCGGCAGGCCCAGCTGCGCGATGTCGATCAACGTGGTGAGGGAACGCGCGAGGAAATGCACGGCCACCACGACAAGGATGAAGGTGACAAGGAAGGCGATGGCCGCATTCTTCGTGCCCAGCCCGATGGCCTCCACCACGCGATCGCTGAAATGCAGGGCCACCCATGCGCCCGCCACCAACGCCACGAGCGACGCCAGTTCCACGATGAGGCCACGCGAGAAACCCTTGATGGCAGCATACGCCACCAGTGCGATGATCGTCCAATCGAGCCAGTTCATGCGGCGCTGAAACTACGGCTATCTTGCCTCCGTGTCCGCGAAGAAGCAACAGAGGAGGAAAGGCAGGGAACAGGCTGCGGCGGTCCCCGGCAAGCCATCCGGATGGCCGCCTCTTCGGAGCATCACCACGGTCTGCGCGTTGCTGGTGCTGGCGCTGATGGTCTACGGCGGAGCGGCCCGGAACGGCCTGCTGAACTGGGATGACAATTTCTACATCACGGAGAACCCCCATCTGCGCGACCTGAGCTGGAACGGCCTGCGCAACATCTTCGGCGCCTACCTCGTGGGCAACTACCACCCGCTCACCCTGCTGAGCTATGCCTTGGAATACGCCTTCGCGGGCAGGGTGGATCCCGCGCTGATGCACACCACCAACATCGTGCTGCACGCGATCAATGGTGTGCTCGTGTTCCTGCTCGGCAAACGCCTGTTGAACGATCATTGGGGCGGCGTGCTCGTGGCGCTCCTCTTCGCCCTGCACCCCATGCACGTGGAATCCGTGGCGTGGATCGCCGAGCGCAAGGACCTGCTCTACACCTTCTTCCTCCTGCTTTCGCTCCTGTGCTACATGCGCTTCATGCGGGAGCGGCGCGGCGGTATGTACGCGCTGTCCCTGCTGCTCTTCACCTGTTCGCTGCTCTCCAAATCGGCAGCGGCGGCGATGGCTCCGTTGCTGTTCGTCATCGACCAACTGCAAGGTCGTTCCGTCACCCTGCGGTCGGCCTTGGAGAAGCTTCCGTTCTTCGGCTTGGCGGTGATCTTCGGGATCGTCGCGCTCTCCTCGCAGAGCGTGGCGATGGAGGAAAGCTTCGCCCCGCATTTCTCCTGGTCGCAACGTCCGCTGATCGCGCTGTATGCGCTGGCGTTCTATACGGTGCGCTTCTTCGTTCCGTACGGCCAGAGCGCGATGCACCCCTACCCGCTCGATCCCGGCGATCCGATAGCTCCGCTGGTCGGCCCTGCCATCGGCGTGGCCCTTGTCATGGGCGGTGCGCTCCTGCTGGCATGGAGGAACCGGGCCTACTGGCCCCTTGTCTGCGGCGGCTTGCTCTTCTACGTGATCACCCTTGCCATGGTGCTGCAACTGTTCCCCGTGGGCCGGGCCATCGTGGCGGAACGCTACACCTACGTGCCGTACATCGGCCTCTCCCTCATCGTGGTGAAGCTCTCGCTGGACCTGTGGCGCGGAGCGAAAGGGACCAGCCACCGCATTGCCCTGCTCCCCGCCCTATTGCTCGTGGCCGCGCTGCCCGTGCATGCGGGGCTTACCATCCACCGCATCGCTGTTTGGAAGGACAGTTACTCGCTTTTCACCGACATCCTCGGCCGGTACCCGGATGATGACCTGACCTACTACAACCGTGGGCTGACCAGCTTCCACGACGGGGACATGAAGGGGGCCATCAAGGACTATGACGCCTGCGTGTTGCACAGGCCCGACCGTGCATCGTGCTACTTCAATCGTGGGCTGGCCTACAAGGAGCTCGGGAACATGGATGCCGTGATCCGCGATATGGGGCTGGCGCTGGAACACGGGCCCGGCAATGCGAACGCCTACCGCAACCGGGGCAATGCCAAGGCGATGGCACAGGACTACGAAGGCTCGATCGCCGACTTCACCCGCGCCCTGCACTACACACCGGGAGACACCGACCTGCTCGTGAACCGCGGCCTGAGCCACTTCCTGAGCCGCTCGGTAGAACAGGCCTGCGCGGACTGGGATCGGGCCTCGAACGCGGGAAGCCGGAAAGGGGCCAACCTCCTGCGCGATCAGTGCATGACGCGCCCTGCGCTGCCGTAGTAGAGCGGGAAAAGGGTGTGAAAGTGAAAGGGTGCGAGAGTGAAGGCCGCATCCCCTCGCACAAGCCGCTTCTTCGTCGCTCTCTCAACAACGTCATCGCAGAACCCGCCATCTTTGCGCCCCCGAACACCATCCCTGCCGTGGACCTCGCATTCGACAAACGCTGGCGCGACCTGATCGCCAAGCTCTCCGCACGGTTCGATGCGGGCAAGCTGGACCTCAACGCCGTGCTCTTCCTCATCGGCGTGCAGGAGCTCGGCCAGCATGCGCGCGATTTCAAGAAGGACGAGAAGGTGGCACTGATGCACATCGCGATCTGCGTGGTGCTGCTGCCCTACGGCTACTATAAGGAACTGGGCCGTGATGCCGACGGCTGGCCGCACTTCGAGCGTGTGCAGGAGCTTCCGCCGCTGGGGCCGGAGGAACAGGAAAGGCTGATGAAAGAGGCCGTGCTGGCGTACTTCGAGGGGTGAGGCAGTTGTCAGTTGTCGGGTAGCAGTTGTCAGGGAATGCCTGCCTCCGCAGCTTCTGCACAAAAAAGCGGAAGTCCATCAAGCTCAAAGGCTCCTTGGCGCTTGAAGCTTCGAGCTTTTCGAGCTTCCCGCCCAGCCAGTGCCCACCAAGGAGCCTGACAACCGACAACTGCCTCCCCTAATCCGGCATGCGCTCCAGGATGAGCGTCTGCTCGTTCGTCTCCTCTTCAAGGATCTTGATGATCCCCTCGGCGAAGAGCGTGTCCTTCTCGGCAAGGATGTCCAGCACGGCGAACCCGGCCTGTCCCTGCTCGAAGAACTCGGAGTAATCGAACTCGATCTGGCCGTTGGCCCGTGTGGTACCCTCCTTCTGCAACCTCGTCAGGTCCGGTTTCAAAGGCACCGTGGGGTTGGCGTAGAGCTTCACCGCCACGCCGGAGGCCAGCCTGCCAGCGGGATCCTTCACCGTGATCACCACCGTGGTGGGCTTCTCTTTGTTGCACGCAGGGAGGACAACAGCCAGCACGGCGGCCATCAGGGCGCTGGTAAGTGCGCGGCGGAAGGCGGATGTGGTCATTGGGTTACTTTTGGTGCCCTGAGGATCAGGGGCTTTTCAAGGAATGCCAAATGTAAGCAAGTCAGCCGAGCCACGCCATGTCCGGCTGGCCGTGCTGTTGACCTTTCTCATCGGCCTTGGGTTGCCTGCGGGCATGCAGGCGCAAGCACCCGCCACCCGGCCCATGGTGGAGGTGCGCACCCGGCTGGGCACCATGGTGGTGGCCCTGTACAACGAAACGCCCGAGCTGCGCGACCGCTTCATGGCCCGCGTGAAGGCCGGTGAAATGGACAGCCTGCTGCTGCACCGCGTGGTACCGGGCTTCGCCGTGGAGGGCGGAGACCCAGCCTCCCGGCATGCGGCCGCCGGTGTTGCGCTGGGGCAGGATCAGGATACCATCGGCCTGCCCCTCACCGTGGTGCCGGGGCTGATCCACCGGAAAGGGGCCTTGGCCGCAGCGCCCGCAGGCGATACGCCCGGACTGGGGCGCCGCTCGCACCGCGACCGCTTCTTCTTCGTGCTGGGCGGGCCCTACGTGGGCGATGAGCTGGACCGCATCGCCACGCGCAATGCCGCGCTCGGCTCGCCCTTCGCCTACAGCACGGAAGACCGTCGTACCTATGCGGCCGAAGGCGGCCAGCCGCGCCTCGATGGTTCCTATACGGTCTTCGGGCAGATCGTGTCGGGGATCGACGTGCTGGACGCCATTGCCAAAGAGCCCTGCAACACGTGGGACCGGCCGATGGAGGACATACCGATGTACATGCGCATACTGCAATGAGCCTGACCGAACGCATCGCCGCGCTGGAAGCGGAACTGGAGAACGCGAAAGCCCGCACGGCCGACGAAGTGGAGAAGTTCCGCGTGGCCATGCTGGGCCGCAACGGGGCCATCACCGAACTGTTCGAGACCTTCAAACAGGTCACTTCCGAAGAGAAGCGCGCCCTCGGCCAGCGCATGAACCAGTTGAAGCAGGCTGCGCAGGCCCGGTTGGAAACGCTGCGTTCTGCCGTGGAAGCCGAAGGACCGGCGCAGCAGGGCCCATCCATCGACCTGAGCGCACCGGCCCTTACCGAACCCTTGGGCAGCCACCACCCCATCTCCATCATCCGCGACCGCATCGTGGAGGTGTTCGGGCGCATCGGCTTCACGGTGAGCCACGGCCCCGAAGTGGAGGACGACCACCACAACTTCGGCGCGCTCAACTTCGCCCCCGACCATCCGGCGCGCGATATGCAGGACACCTTCTTTGTCCGATCAGCGGATCCTGCTCAGGATCGAATAGACGGGATCGACACGACAATCACCGGACTTCATCCCAACGAGCTCGCCCTCCGCACCCACACCAGCAGCGTGCAAGTGCGCGTGATGGAGACCACCAAGCCGCCCATCCGCACCGTTTCGCCCGGCCGCGTGTACCGCAACGAAGCCATCAGCGCGCGCGCGCACTGCATGTTCCACCAAGTGGAAGGCCTGTACGTGGACAAGGGCGTGAGCTTCGCCGAACTGAAGGGCACGCTGGACTACTTCACCAAGAGCATGTTCGGGCCTGATGTCACCATCCGCATGCGGCCCAGCTACTTCCCCTTCACCGAACCCAGCGCCGAGGTGGACATGAGCTGCACCATCTGTGGCGGCGCGGGTTGCAATATCTGCAAGCACAGCGGCTGGGTGGAGATCATGGGTTGCGGCATGGTGGATCCAGCGGTGCTCGCCAACTGCGGTATCGACCCGGAGGAGTACAGCGGTTTCGCGTTCGGCATGGGCGTGGAGCGCATCGCGCAGCTCATCTACCGCGTGCCCGACCTGCGCATGTACTGGGAGAACGACGTGCGCTTCCTCGACCAGTTCACGGCCGCGACCTTCCGCAGCTGACGCACCATGTCCGCGGATCTCCGCACGGAAGTCTGCATCCTTGGCGGTGGGCCGGGCGGCAGCAGCGTTGCCTTGCAGCTCGCGAAGCATGGCGTGAAAGCCGTGCTGTTGGAGAAGAGCACTTTCCCGCGCGACAAGGTGTGCGGCGATGCGCTCAGCGGCAAGGTGATGCGCACGTTGGAGCGCCTCGATCCATCCCTCGCCGCCACGGTAAAGGCTGAGGCGGCCGCGATGCCGAGCTGGGGCGTCACCTTCGTGGCCCCCGGCGGACGTGCCCTGCGGGTACCGTTCTCGCGCAACACCGGCCTCGGCGAAGCGCCCGGCGTGATCCTTCCCCGGCTGCGGTTCGATGACATCCTTTTCCAACGTGCGAAGAGCGCCGATGGGATCACCGTGCTGGAAGGAACGGCGGCGAAGAGCTTTGAGCGGATGTCAGATGGTTGGCTGGTGCGTGTGAGGGAGGAGTTGTCAGATGTCAGTTCTCGGTTGTCAGTGCTGCAGACTGACAACCGGGCACCGACAACCATATCCTGCTCCCTCATCATCGACGCTTCGGGCGCCAACTCGCATTTCGCGCGCAGCGTGGCGGGCCTGCCGATGGAGCCGAAGCATCATGCAGCAGGCGTTCGCGCGTACTTCAGCGGCGTGCGCGACCTGGATCCGCAGGGCTTCATCGAACTGATCTTCCTGAAGGATCTGCTACCCGGCTACCTGTGGGTGTTCCCGCTGCCCGGCGGGCGTGCGAACGTGGGCCTCGGCCTGCGCAGCGATGTGGTGCGCACACGCAAGGCCGACCTGAAGAAGTTGCTCTCTGATCTGGTCTCCTCCCATCCGCAATTGAAAGACCGCTTTGTGGATGCACGCATGGAAGGAAGCGTGCAAGGCATGGGCCTGCCACTGGCAAGCAAGCGCCGCGCGCTGAGCGGCGATGGCTACCTGCTCGTGGGCGATGCCGGCCACCTGATCGACCCCTTCACCGGCGAGGGGATCAGCCACGCGATGATAAGCGGTGTGTATGCGGCGGATGTGGCGCACGAGATGCTCAGGAACGGGTCGGTCGCTGCGAGCGAAGCGAAGCAGTACGATGAACGTGTATGGAAGCGCCTTGGGAAGGAACTCGCCATCAGTACGCGCCTGCAACGCATGGCGAACCAAGCTTGGCTGTTCGACTTCGTGGTGGACCGCGCCAACAACAACCCCGCGCTGGCCGATACCATCAGCAGCATGTTCACCGACATGGATCTGCGCGAACGGCTGAAGAAACCGGGATTCTATATGGACCTTGTGCTGGGGCGCGCGTTGAAGCACTGAGTGTTCACCGCCGCTGTGCCACCACGAACCAATCCCACGGATAGGGCGCCTTCATCCACTTCGGCGGATCGGTGAACTCGGTGGTCCATGGATATTCGATCTTCTCGATCGCGACCACATCGAAGCCACGGTCCGCAAGCAGCGCTTCGAGCTCCTCCTTCAGGTAGTGCTTCGTGGGCACGTCGTCGATGTGTACCGTGCCATGTTCCAATCCCTTGCTGTTGAGCGCCGCTTTCTGCTGGGCCTCTTTCGGATCCATCCCATCCTTCAGGTTCCATTGCAGGTGACGGTATGCAGTGAGCAGGGCCGAGTTGAGCGAAGGCACCACGAGCAACAGGTGACCGCCCCGCTTCACGCTGCGGCACGTGCGGTCGATCAGCGGCTCGCGGATCTCCAGCGATGCGTTGAGCAGCGTGTTGATGCACAGCACCACGTCGGTGGCGGGGTAGCTGTTCCGGTCCTTGCTCAGGTCGGCGTGTACATACTGGATGTTGCCGTGTTCCGCACAAGCCTTCTCTGCCACCTCCAAGCATTGGCTGCTCACATCCACCGCGTACACCTTCGCATAGCGTTCGGCCAGCATGGGAAGTGTGCGGCCCACGCCACAGCCGAGGTCCGTAGCCACCGTATCCGGCCCGGCCAGCTTCTCCACCCACCGGCTTATGAGGCCCTTCGTATCGTTGGCGGGCACATTGAAGATCTCCTCTTCGAAGGTCTCTGCCACCTGATCCCAATCGCGTTCGTTCATCGGCTGCGGAATTGTGCAGCAACGCGAGGTGATCGTGGTGGAGGGTGTGCGCCGCTGCGGGTTGTATGTTGAACGGCAAGGTATCCACGAACAGCGCAAGTATCGCGCATGGTGTGCGGCCGGTATCCACGATCATGCGTTGATCCGCGATGTGTCAGGGGCGGGAGCAGTTGGCAGGAGCATGACAAATGGAGCAATGGAGGAATAGCAATGGAGCAATGAGCAAAGGTGCTTCTGAAGAACGCCCGCGCTATGCTTGATAAGCTTGCCGGTACCACCCTTTGCTCCATTCCTCCATTGTCCCATTGCTCCATTTGCCCTGCCGATACCCTTTACCAACTGCCCCTCCTTCACATCAACGTCAGCACGTCTCCGCAATGACATTGGTATGCGCCCGGCTGTTTCCTTTGCGCCGCCGATGGACAGCCTGTTCCTGCTCGTGTTCTGCCTGCTTGCGGGCGTGCTGTTCCAGCGTGTGCCGGGCTTCCCGCCGAACGCTGCGGCCACGCTGAACCAATACGTGCTCTACGCGCCGCTGCCCGCGCTGGCGCTGTACCACATCCCCGAGATCAGTGGTGGCACCGAGCTGCTGTATCCCATCGCCGTCGCGTGGATATGCTTCGGTGCGGCATGGCTGTTCTTCGGCGCGTTGCGGCACGCGTTCGGCTGGTCGCGGAAGCTCACGGGCTGCCTGATCCTATGCGCGGGGTTGGGCAACACCTCCTTCATCGGCTTTCCCGTGATCGAAGCCGCGTATGGCCGGGATGCGCTGGGCACCGCACTGCTCGTGGATCAGCCGGGATCGTTCGTGGTGCTCACCACATTGGGCATCGTGGTGGCCACCCTCTATTCGCGTCAGCAGGTGGGCGCCGTGTCCATGGTCGGCAAGATCCTGCTGTTCCCGCCGTTCATCGGCTTCGCCATCGCGGTACTGATGAACGTGCTGGACCTGCACTTCCCGGAGGGCGTGCGCGGCGGCCTGCTGCGGATCGGCAATTCGGTGACGCCGGTAGCATTGATCGCGGTGGGCCTTCAACTGCGGATCGCGAAACACAGCAAGCATTGGGGCTTCCTCGGCCTTGGCTTGGCGTACAAGCTCGTGCTGGCCCCGGCGCTCATCTTCCTGCTCTACGTGGTGCTGCTCGATGGCACCGGCACGGTGGTGCGCGTCTCGGTGCTCGAAAGCGCGATGGCACCGATGATCACGGCATCCATCCTCGCGTCATCGCACGGACTGAAGCCGCGCCTCGCGAACATGATGGTGGGCGTGGGCATACCGCTGTCGCTGCTTACAGTGGCGCTGTGGTATTACATCCTTGAGGGGATATAGAGCGCAAGGGTGCGAGTGATGGATGACACGGCTTGCACTTTCACACTTTCCCCTACACCGGGCTCAACTTCAACATATTGCTCATCCCCTGTTCGGCGATGGGCATGCTGGCTGTGTTGATCACCAGATCGCCCTTCTGCACCAGCTTCTTGCTGCGCAGGATGTGCTTGATGTCGGCGATGGTGTGGTCGGTGCTCACGATCTTGTCGTAGTACTGCGCGCGCACGCCCCATACGAGGTTGAGCGTGCAGAGGATGGCGCGGTTGCTGGTGAAGGCGAAGATGTGCGCCTTGGGCCGCATGCTGCTGATCTTGAAGGCGGTGTAGCCGCTGTGCGTCATGGTCACGATGGCCTTGATGTCGATGGCGGCGGCCATGCGCACGCTGGCGGTGCAGATGGCATCGGTCACAAGGCGGTCGTTGTTGCGCAGGCCCGGCTCCTGCACATTGAACATGGCCTCGCTCGTTTCCATTTCGAGGAGGATCTTGTTCATGGCCTTCACCACTTCCACGGGGAACTTTCCCACGCTGGTCTCGGCGCTCAGCATCACGGCATCGGCATGGTCCAGCACGGCGTTGGCCACGTCGTTCACCTCTGCGCGCGTGGGGGTGATGTTGGTGATCATGCTCTCCATCATCTGCGTGGCCACGATCACCGGGCGGTGCTGCAACAGGCAGCGGCGGATGATGTCCTTCTGCACGAGCGGCACCTTCTCCATGGGGATCTCCACGCCGAGGTCGCCCCGTGCCACCATCAGCGCATCGGCCTCGCGGATGATCTCGTCGATCTCCACCAGCGCCTCGGGCTTTTCGATCTTGGCCACCACCTTGGCGCTCTTCTCGCGTTGCAGGATGATGTGCTTCAGCTCGATGATGTCGCGGGCACCCCGCACGAAGCTGAGGCCGATCCAATCCACGTCGTGGTCCAGCGCGAAATCGAGGTCCTGCCGGTCCTTTTCGGTCAAGCTGGGCAGGCTGATCTTCGTGTTGGGCAGGTTGAGGCCCTTGTTGGAACTGAGCGGTCCGCCATGGATCACGCGTGTGGTCACCTTCGTGTCCCCGTCCGTGGCGATCACTTCCAGCCGCAGTTTGCCGTCATCGAGCAGCACGAGCTCGCCCTTCTTCACATCCTTGGGGAACTGCGCGTAGCTGGTGCTCACGATACCGGGTTTGCCTTTGATCGCCTCGGTGGTGATCACCAGTTCGCTGCCGTCGGGCAGGTCGATGGGGCCATCGGCCATCTCACCCACGCGCATCTTGGGACCTTGCAGGTCGGCGAGGATGGCGGTGTTCAGGCTCAGCTCCGTGTTCAGCTCGCGGATGGTGCCGATCAGGTTGGCGTAGAACTGGTAGCTGCCATGGCTGAAGTTCAGGCGGCACACGTCCATGCCGCTCAGCATCATGTCGCGCAGCACTTCCTTGCTTGAAGAGGCGGGGCCGATGGTGGCGACGATCTTGGTCTTCGGGTCTTTCATCTGTGGGGGTCAGAGCAGGAGCTTGTGCCCTGCCTTCAATTGGTCGTAGGAGAGTTGGAACGCGGTGAGCACGAACTCGGCCGCGCGCACACGATCCAGCAGATCGGGCCTAAGCTCGGCGAGCTCGTTGTCCACCACGAGGAAGAAATCCGTCTGCCTGTGTTCCTTCAGCAGGATGCCGTCGCCACTGTGGTTATTCACCAAGGTGTAGCGTGCCTGCGTCGGCTCGTCCACATGGTCGTAGGCCGAATAGCTGGCCACGATGCCGTTCGCCTCGTCGGCGATGTCGGCGCGGCGGCGGGTCAGCTCAAGGCCCACGCTTCGGTTGATGGCCCAGCAGAGCCTGTAGTCATGCACATGGCTGCTGATGCCGATCACCGTAACGTCGGGATCCGGCTCGAGGTCGAGCTTCAGTTTGGCCATGCGTTTTCCGTGGGTTCCGGTGGTGGGCCGGAGCGGGCGGTGTAGGCCAAAGGTAGCCACGCACCGAGGTCTTCCTGCGTTAAGGGAGTGCGTGTATCAACCGGCGGTGTTGATGAAGCGAAGCGGCGGGCGGGTCCGATCTCGACAGGGTGGGTACCTGCTGACCTACGCGGCCAAGACTCACCCACGCCGCGCGCCGCCGCCCGAACGCCTCGGGGCGTGCATGGCGGGTGCGCGCTCTTCGGCCATCGGTTTCGGCGGCTGCGGCTTGCGCGAGCGCATGCTGCGGAAGGCGCTCTGTGCGGCGTCCTGCTCGGCCACCTTTTTGCTGGCGCCGTGGCCTGTGCCGCGCACGTCGCCGTTGATGCGCACCTCGGCCACGTAGTGCTTGCCGCGTCCGTTGCCGCCTTCTTCGCGCACCACGAACTCCACCTTCTTGCGGCGCTTCTGGCCCCATTCCAGCAGGCGGCTCTTGCCATCGCGGTCCTCCTTCTCGATCTCGCCGAGGTCGAAATGTGCATGCAGCAGCTTCACCACCACCCTGCGCGTACGGTCGAAGCCACGGTCAAGGAACAGCGCGCCGATGAGGGCTTCCACCGCATTGCCGGGCACGGATGATTCCTGCGAGCGCGCCACGTTGCTCTCGATCACGCGCTCGATCTCGATCTTCTTCGCCAAGGCGTTCAACTGCTGGCGGCTCACTAATTTGCTGCGCATGCGGGTGAGGAAACCCTCGCCCTTGTCGGGATAGGCCGCGAAGAGCATGTCGCCGATGATGGTGTCCAGCACGGCATCGCCAAGGAATTCGAGGCGCTCGTTGTCGGGCAGGTCTGTCCGGCCCTCGGTCACGGCGCTCACATGGCGCAGGGCCTGCCGGTAGAGCGACAGGTCGCCGGGGGTGATGCCCAAGGTCTGGCGGCACCATGCCCGCACCCGGCGTTCTTCGGGGTTGCGCGCACGGTTGAAGAGGCTGCGGATCACGCGAACGGGCTACCGGTACTTGCGGAAGACCACCGCTGTGTTGTGCCCGCCGAAGCCGAACGTGTTGCTCATGGCGGCGTTCACCGTGCGCTTCTGGGCGGTGTTGAACGTGAAGTTCAACTGCGGGTCGATGTCGGGATCGTCCGTGAAATGGTTGATCGTGGGCGGCACGGTGTCGGTATGCACGGCCATGATGGCGGCGATGCCCTCCACCGCGCCCGCGCCGCCGAGCAGGTGCCCGGTCATGCTCTTGGTGGCGCTGATGTTCAGCTTGTACGCATGCTCGCCGAAGAGGCGCTGGATGGCCTTCACCTCCTGCGGATCACCGATGGGCGTACTGGTGCCGTGCGTGTTGATGTAGTCGATCTCCGACGGCGTGATCCCCGCATCGCGCAGCGCATGCTTCATGCACAGTTCGGCGCCCAACCCATCGGGATGCGGGGCGGTGATGTGGTAGGCATCGCTGCTCATGCCGCCGCCCACCACTTCGCAATAGATCTTGGCACCTCGGGCCTTGGCATGCTCGAGCTCCTCCAGCACGATGATCCCGCCGCCTTCGCCGAGCACGAACCCATCACGGTCCTTGTCATAGGGCCTGCTGGCGGTGGCGGGGTCGTCGTTGCGGGTGCTCATGGCGTGCATGGCGTTGAAGCCGCCCACCCCGGCCTCGTGGATGGAGGCTTCGCTGCCGCCGGTAACCATGAGGTCCACGGTCCCTAAGCGGATGTAGTTGAAGGAATCGATCAGCGCATTGTTGGAGCTGGCGCAGGCGCTCACCGTAACATAGCTGGGGCCCCGCAGACCGTGGCGCATGCTGATCAGCCCCGAGGAACTGTCGGCGATCATCTTGGGGATGAAGAACGGGTTGAACCGCGGGGTGCCGTCGCCCCGGCCGAAGTTGATGCACTCCTCTTGGAAGGTGAGCAGGCCGCCGA
>JAHBUM010000068.1 GCA_019638075.1 Flavobacteriales bacterium
GCGCAGCAGGTCGCCGCTCCAGTCGCTCACGTTGAAGGGCGGGTTGGCGATGATGTAATCGGCCTTCAGGTCCTTGTGGGCATCGTTGAGGAAGGAGCCTTCGCTGTTCCACTTCACCTGTGAGCTGTCCAGCCCGCGGATGGCGAGGTTCATCTTGGCCAGCCGCCAGGTGGTCTGGTTGCTCTCCTGCCCGTAGATGCTGATGTCGTTGACCTTGCCCTGGTGCTCGGTGACGAATTTTTCGGATTGCACGAACATGCCACCGCTGCCGCAGCAGGGGTCGAACACGCGGCCCTTGTACGGCTCCAGCATCTGCACCAGCAGTTCCACCACGCTGCGCGGGGTGTAGAACTGGCCGCCCTTCTTGCCCTCGGCCAGCGCGAACTCGCCCAGGAAGTACTCGAACACATGGCCCAGCACATCGGCGCTGCGGCTCTTGGCATCGCCCAGGGCGATGTTGCCGATCAGGTCGATGAGGCCGCCGAGGCTGGTGGGGTCCAGGTTCTGCCGGGCGTACACCTTGGGCAGCACGCCCTTCAGCGAGTCGTTCTCCCGCTCGATGGCATCCATGGCCTCATCCACCGTTTTACCGATGCTGGGCTGCTTGGCGTGGCTTTGCAGAAAGCTCCACCGCGCGCCGGGCGGCACGAAGAAGACGTTCTCGGCCTTGTACTCGTCCTTGTCCTCGGGGTCGGCACCGGAGTCCTTCTCCGCCACCAGCTTGTCGTACAGCTCCACGAAGGCATCGCTGATGTACTTGAGGAAGACGAGGCCGAGCACGATGTGCTTGTACTCGGCCGCGTCGATGTTCTTGCGCAGCTTGTCGGCGGCGCGCCAGAGCTGCTTTTCGATGGGTTCGGCGGTGGGGTCCCTCTTCTTGGCCACACTTTTCGGGTCGACCCTGTCATCCCGGCCTTGAGCCGGGAGGGTCGACGGTACGGGTGCAATGCCCAGCGTGGGTGCGTTGGTGCCGGGCGGCGGTACGGGTGCAGAGTCCAACGTAGGTGCGTTGGGCCCGGCCAGCCTGATGCTTCCGCCCCGGCCCCGGCCTTGGGCGATGAGGCTCTTGGCCAGCAGATCCTGCTTGATGCGCTCGTAGTCCGCTTCGTCCCAGCCCAAAAGCGCACGCGCCTTGGTATTACCGAGGCTGCCGTGCTGGTGCAAGAGGTGAAGCAGGGCCTGTTCCGTACGATCTTCCATGGTGGCGGAAGTTAGCCACTTGCCCCAAGACGCCCCCCTCAATTATCCATCGCGCCCTGCTCGATCCACTCCCGGATGGTCTGCAGCTCGGCGCTGGTCAGGGCCGATCCGTTGGGGGGCATGCCCAGCCCGTACTCATCGGTGAAGTTGACCTTGTGCCATAGCACCGAGGCGTCGGGATCGCCGGGCACCACGCGCAGGGCGGGCGCCCAGTTCACGCTGGGCACGTTCACCAGCGAGCTGTACGCGTACTGCGGGGAAAGGTCCATGCCGTCGGCCATGGGCGGGTGGCACAGCCAGCAATGCTCCACGAAGATGGGCAGCACCGCGGTGCTGAAATGCACCGTGTCCATGGGCGCTGCGGGGTCCACCGGCCGGGGCACGTGCAGCGGCCCCTCGTCCTTGGCGCAGCCCGCCAGCAGGGTGGCGGCGATCAGGAAGGAGAGCGAAGGAGGAAGGCGCTTCATGGCCGGGGACGCTTTGGTTTCATGAACAGGGTGCGGGCGATGTTGAACCCCAGGTGCATGTACCCTTCGTCGTAGCGCGACCGCGCCAGGGTGTACACGCGCTGCTCGATGATCTCCTGGCTGCTGGCGAGCACGATCTGGAACACGTGCCCGGCCGTGGCCACCTCGTAGGCGATCGCCAGCGGCTCCCGGTGGTCGTTCGCCTGCCTGCCCTCCAGCACGGGTGCCACCTCGAAGAGCAACGAGCCCTTGGTGCTCACCTTCAACCGGCCGCTGAGCGGAAGGGCCACCGTGAGGTGGGAGCCGCCCACGGGCACCAGGTTGCGGTACACCGCCACCGGCGCCAGTTGCAGGGAGAAGCGTTCGCCGAAGCGCCGCGCCACGATCACCTGGGCGTTGTACCACAGCCGGTGCTCGAACCGGTAGGCGAAGGGCGTCACCCCGTCGGCGAAGAAGTCGCGTTCGCCCACCGTGGGGAAGTCGTCGCTCATCAGCCCCACGTCGGCCCACGCCGATACGGACACGGGCACTTCGTTCTCCACGGTCTGCCTGAGCAATGCGGCCTTCGCGCCCAGGTCCACCATCTTGCCGTTCTTGCTGCGCCCCAGCTCCAGGTGCAGCCCGTCCATGGGCGCGTACTGGAAGGCGAAGCGGATGTTGGCGGGCAGGTCCAGGCCCACGAACTGTTTCATGGCCTGCTTGTCGGGACCGAAGGCGCCGAACCGGTGCTGGATCATGAAGCCGAAGGAGCGCTTGCGCGGCACGGTCTCCACGCTTTGCGCGTTGATCACCTGCGTGCCCGCGAAGGTGCGCGACACGTGTTCGCGGGGCGGCTCCTCCTGCGCCATCGCCTCCACAGCGAGGACCGACACCAGCAGCAGGATCGCCGGACGAATGATGGTATGCGCGGTCATTTCAGGGTCCTGATGTAGTGTACCACGGCCCAGCGCTCCTCGCGGCTCAGCAATTCCTCGTATGCGGGCATGGGGTCGCGGCCATGGGTGATCTTCCAGTAGAGCGCGCCGTTGGATTGCGCCTGCACCTCGGGGGCCGACAGCTTCGCCGGGGCGGTGGGTAGCCCTGCGGCGGCCGGTCCATCGCCCTGCCCGGTGGGACCATGGCAGGTCCAGCACACCGAGGCGAAGACCTTCGCGCCGCGCTCCACGGCCTTGGGGTGGGCGGCCATGGGGTCCTTCAACTGGTCGGCCTGGGGCGGTGCCTTCCACGGGTCGCCGGGCGGCTGCGGCAATGGCGCGGCGATCCACCAGGGCAGCAGGAAAAGGGGGATCAGTGCGTGGCGTTTCATGGCATGGTCGCTTGCTGTGGCATGGGGTGAAGGCCTTCCTGTTCGCGCAGGGTGGCCAGCACCTGCGCGGCGCGTTGGTCCTGCGGCGCGAGCTGCACCGCGCGGACCAGGTGCTCCTCGGCCTGCCGGGGCCGCCCGCTGCGGGCCAGCAGCACGCCCACCGTGTAGCGCGCCCGGGCATCATCGGGCCGCAGTTCGGCCAGGCCCATGAAGTGATGCAGCGCTTTGCCGTCATTCCCCATGCGCAGGTACAGCGCGCCGAGGTTGTTGTGGAGCATGGGCGTGGCACCTCCTGTCCGCAGCGCCTCCTCGAAATGCGCCACGGCATCGGCGTCCATCCCCATGCGGCTTTCCACGCCACCCAACGCCACTAAGAGCGGCACCTCGCCGGGCAGCCGCTCCAGCCCTTTCAGGTAGGCCATGCGCGCGCGTGGCAGGTCGCCCCCGCCGGCGTGCGCGGCACCGAGGTCCAGCGCGCTGCGCCCGATCAGCTCGCGGCTGCGCCCTCCCGAACGCTCGCGGCCCGCTGCCAGCACCTGCTCCCAGTGGCGCACGGCCGCGTCCATGTCGCCCTGCGCCGCAACGATGCCCGCCAGCCGGTGGCGCGCCTCCACGTGCGACGGATCCTCCGCCAGGATGCTTTGCAGCAGCGCGGCCGCACCGATGGCATCCCCGCGTTGCAGCAGCAATGAGGCCAGCTCCTGTTGCATGTCCATCTGCCGGAGGAAGCCCAGGGACAACGCGCTTTCGTAATGCCCGATCGCCTTGTCCAGCACCCGGTGATCGATCGGCGCGGCCTGCTGTTGCGCGATGCGCCTGAAGTGTGCGCGGCCCGCCATGGTGTGGTACTGCACCACGGCCGAATGCGCCAGAAGGCCCGCCATCAGCACGATGCAGGCCATGGCGGCCACACCGGCCGGACGCAGCGCGCGGTCCATCTTCAGCACGATGCCGCGCACCTGGAGCACGTTCCGTCGCAACAGCCGCCACCCCACTAAGAGCAGGTAGGCGCTGCACAGGGCCAGCGCCACGGCGAGCAGGAAGGGCACCTTATCGTACAGCCCGCGATACACGGGCATGGCCAGCAGGAAGGCGGCGGCCAGGAAGAGGTCCTCGCCCAGCGTGTTGCTGAAGCGCCCCCCGTACGCGCCCATGGGGTGCCCTTTGCGGAAGAGCGGCGGCTTGCGGAAACCGAACTGTACGGCGTTCTCGGGGCATACGGCCACGCAGTCAAGGTCCTTCAGGCAGCGCGGGTTGGTCACCATGCCGTGCAGCTGCAGTTCGCGATGCACAAGGATGTCGGAGGAGCAGACCTGTGTGCATAATCCGCACTGGCTGCAATCCCTGGCGAGCACGATGCGGCCCGGCGCCAGTTGGTCGGCGATGCCGAACAGGGCGCCGTAGGGACATGCCTGGAAGCAGAAGCCCCGGCTGCCGAGCAGGTACACGATGAGGAAGCCGCACACGAAGAAGGTGAGCACGGCCACGCCCGGCGGCGGCAGGTTGCGCCACATGTCGTCGGTGGTGAAGGACGACCACCGCGATCCGCCCGCCTGCACCACGTGCATGGCCTGCGCCTCCACGCCGTGCCAGAGCTGCAGGATCTGCGGCCAGATGAAGAGGTGGAACATCACCGCGATGGGCACCCAGATGAGCGTGCGCGAGCGGATGGGCCGCCGCGTGATGCGCAGCCGGTCCATGATCCAGCCCGCCGCGTCCTGCAGGGCCAGGATGTGGCAGCCCCACGAGCAGAAGAAGCGGCCGAAGAGGAGCGTGGCCACCATCACCACGGCCATCAGCACGAACCCGGCGGTGACGATGCCCTGGTGGATGGTGTAGAGCACTTCGTTGAACTCCAGCGGCGCCAGCGTGCGGCCCTTCAATTTCCAATGCACGAAGTGCGCGACGAAGAGCAGGTGTACGCCCACCAGCGTGGCGATGCGCCACTTCTCGTAGGGCTTGTATCGCTTCACCCGCTCCATGGCCCGCCGGATGGTTGTTTACTGCACCACCACGCGCCGGGAGAAGCGGCGCCCGGCGAGGTCGGCGTTGAGGTGGTACACGCCGGGGGCCAGGCCCTCCACCGCCACGGGATGCCGCCACTGACCGGCCGCCGCAGGCTGCGAGCCGCTGTATACGATGCGGCCCATGGCATCCATCAGCGTGAGGTCCACGCGCGTGTCGCGCAGCAGGTGCAGTTCCACCGTGAAGGCGCCCGCGTTGGGGTTGGGGTACACCTGGAAGCCGCGCAGGGGCAGCGCCTCCGCCACGCCGGTGCATACCTGCACGTCCACCTCCACGGGCACCATGGCGCTCAGGCATTCGCCCCCGCCGTAATGCACCTCCCAGTCGTAGAAGTAATAGTAGTGCGAGGCCCCGCTGCTCGATCCCGTGATCGTGGCCACGTCGCCGATCGCGTAGGGATAGCTCACCTGGGAACTGCTGCGCCAGAGATCGGCGGTACCCGCCACCGTGAGCTTGTACCCCATGCCGGGCTTGATGTCGAAGTCCAGCGTCATGCGCGACTCCCCGGCAGGCAGCCAGGCCGAGCGCGTGGCGCGCATCACGCCGATCCCGTCCACCAGTTCCACCGTGCGCCAGCCCGCACTGCCTGCGTACACCTTCACCGACTTCAGCCGGAAGGCCTTCTGCGCGCTGAACTCCAGCCGCTGCGCCCCCTCGTGGTGGCCGCCGGACCCGCTGTTGTCCGGCTTGCCACCGTACAGCACCGTGCCAGGCGCCTCGTTCGCTGCGGCCACCTGGTAGGTGGTGCTGGCGTACAGCGGCGGCGTGATGAAGGGCGATCCGCTGGCCACCTGGGCGCCCAGTGCATCGAACCACACCACGTCCGGATCGGGCGACACCAGCTCCGCGGTCTCACCTTCGCAGATGGTCACGCCCGCGACGACGGGTGGTGCCGGCTGCGCCAGTGCCGTCACCGTGAACGGCGCCGAGGTGGCCGTTCCGCAATAGGTGGTCACCGTCACCGTGTAGGTGCCCGGCCCGGCAAGGATGCTGTTGGTGGTGGCGCCGGTGCTCCACTGGTAGGAGAGGCCCGCGTTGGCCCGCAGGAGCACCTGATCGTCCTGGCACACGTAGGCCTGTTCGTCGCAGGTGATGGTGGCGAGCGCTGCGGTGGTCGGCTGCTGGGTGAGGGTGTAGGGCACCGCCGTCCAGTTGTTGTCCTCGTTGGCCTCCAGCACGCGGTCCAACGGGTCCACCTCGTACACGATCCAGTATTCGCCGTTGCAGGTGCCGCTCGGGATGTCGATCCACATGCCGTCGAGGTACTCGCTGTAGATGTCCGTGTAGCCCGATGAGATGCCCTGCCGCACCATGCTGCAGTTATAGCTCCCGCCGCCCAGCCCGTAGTTGGGGAAGTTGGCGGGGTAGAGCGTGGTGCCTGCATTGACCTGCGTGTTGTCGTCCTTGCAGTGGTGGTTCACCACCGACTGGCCGCAGTTGTTGTAGTCCATCAGGCAGAAGCCCAGCTTGTAGCCTTCGTTCACGATGGGCCACTGGCGCGGATCGCTCACACCCGGCTCGGGCAGGCGAAGGCTGTAGATGCCCCACTGGTCGAAGCGCGTGTTGTTCTGGGTGGACACGTAGGTCATGCCCTGGTCCAGCACCCGCTCCCACGACGACATCGCGCTGCCGTTCTTGCGGAAGATGCGCTGCGTGGTGAGCTGCTTGGCGGTGCCGCCGTTGGGACAGGTGAACTGCTGCTGCGCGTTGGGGTCGTACACCACGAAGGTGTCCACCCCGCAGGTGAAGCGGCGGTTGCCGGCCAGGTCCACGCCCCGCACCTCCATGGGGCCCAGGCCGATGTTCGGCGTGCTGCCGCTGATGCGGACGCGGCCCGCCGTTTCGTTCGGACCCGACAGGTAGTTGAGGATCCCGTACCACGAGATCGTCAGGTCCGGCAACAGATCGCACACCTGCGCACCGCCGGGGCACTGGCAGGAAGTGGCGTTGGTGGTGGTACACTGGCCATGGGCCACCGGCGTGTACGCCAGGAGCAGGCCGAGGGCGATGAGCAGGGTGCGGAGTGTTCGTGCCATGGGATGCGGGTGGATGGATGGAGGTGGGAGACCGGAACGGATGGAGCAATATTAGGATATGTACATCCTACTTATATGATACATATCATATTTTTGTTGCGATCCAGATGTTCCCCTTGGATACACCATCGCACACCATGCACGTCCCCCTCTCACCTCTTCCCGCCCTTTCCCTCGTGCTGGCTATCGGCCTTGTCGCATGCGGAAAGGACGATCCCGCCGATCCGCGACCGGCCCCGCCGCCCGAGCCGCCCGCCACCAGCGTCACCCTTGCCGTGGAGCATCACGTGGACGAGGCACCGCTGGCCTACGACAGCATCCAGTACGTGAACGAGGCGGGGCATGCGTACAGCATCACCCGGGTGGAGCACTACCTGAGCGAGCTCACCCTGCTGGGAAGTGATGGCACGGCCGACCACACCATCGCCGGGCCGTGGTACATCAACGGCACGGCCGGCGGCCACTTCGACCTCGGCGCGCTTCCCGTCGGCACGTACACGGGCGCCACGGTGCTGCTGGGCCTGCCGCCCGCGCTGAACCAGACCGGCGCGCTGCCCAATACTCTGGAGAACGTGAACATGGCCTGGCCCGTGCCGATGGGCGGTGGCTATCATTTCATGAAGTTCGAGGGCCACTTCGAGCACGATGGGCAGACCAGCGGGTATGCCATGCACCTGGGACGCGATGCGAACCTTCCCCTCTGCACCATGCCGCAACCCTTCACGCTCGACGGCACGGCATGCACGCTCATCCTGCGCTTCAACCTGAACGAGGTGTTCCGCACCCCGCACACGTACGACCTCTCCACGGGCAACCAGAGCATGGGCAGCATGATGCTGATGGGCCTGCTCCGCGACAACTGCGCCGACGCCTTCACCCTCACCCACCAGCCATGAGGCGGTCCATCGCATGCCTGCTGGCGGTGACGCTGCTCACGGCCTGCCGCCGGGACAACATGGAGGAGCTATCGCCCTGCGTTGCCAGCGCCACGCCCCTGCAACTGGACATCCCGTCCTACTTCCCACCCATGGTGATCCCAGCGGGCAACCCGCTCACCGTGGAAGGCGTGGCGCTCGGGCGCAGGCTCTATTACGATACGCTGCTTTCGCGCAACGGGCCGCTCCAGGGCCTGGCCTGCGCCAGCTGCCACGACCAGGCCCGTTCCTTCAGCGTGTCCACCAGCGGCACCAGCGTGCTGCCCCACGTGAACCTCGCCTGGAGCACCCACTTCCTGTGGAACGGCAAGGTGAGCGGCGCATTGGAGGACATCATGCGCTTCGAGGTGGAGGAGTTCTTCCAGGTGGACGTGAGCGTGCTGCGCGCCCATCCCGAATACCCCGAGCTGTTCCGCAAGGCGCTGGGCACCTGCGAGATCGTCCCCGGCGACGTGGCGAAGGCCCTGGCCCAATGGTTCCGGCGCATGGCCTCCGGCCGCAGCAAGTTCGACCGCTACATGATGAACCAGGAAGTGCTCACGCTCTCCGAGCAGCTCGGGGCGATGGTCTTCCTCACCGAGGCGGGCGACTGCTTCCACTGCCACGCCATCCCGCTGATGACCGACAACGCCTTCCACAACATCGGGCTCGACAGCGCCTTCAGCGGCTTCGATGTGGGGCGCTTCGCCGTCACCGGCGCTCCCATGGACATGGGCGCCTTCAAGACACCCACCCTGCGCAACATCGCCCTCACCGCACCCTACATGCACGACGGACGTTTCCAGACACTGGAGGAGGTGATCGACTTCTACAGCGGCGGCGTGCGGCACTCGCCCAGCCTGGACCCCATCATGACCAAGCCGGGCACGGGCATCACCTTGGGCCTTACTCCCCAGCAGAAGTCCGACCTGATCGCCTTCCTCCACACGCTCACCGACGACGAGTTCGTGACCGACCCCGAACTGGGCAGCCCGTTCTGAGGGCGATACATTGTGATACGCATCATATTCCGGAGCGACAGGATCGGCAGGCATGGAGAAAGCGTGGCATGATCCGCCATGGTGCGAGGGACTGAGGTGAAAGGGTGCCAGCGTGCGAATGCCGCGTCCCTGGCACCTTGGCACCCTTTCACTTTTGCACGCCGGCACGCGCTCACCTTTCACCGCCGAACCCAGGGCAGCGCCTATTTTTCGCCGCACATGGACCCCGCACCGAACGGCCACCTCGTACACCTCGATCAGCTCATTGCCCGCTACTGCTCACCGGAGTGGCAGGAGTTGCTGCGCGCGCAGAACGTCCGGATGGAACTGGGCAAGGGTGAGGCCATCTTCACCTCCGGCCAGCAGGCCGACCGCATGTACATGGTGCATCGCGGCCGGGTGAAGGTGGTGGTCCACCACCCCGGAAGCAGGGAGCGCATCATCCGGCTGGCGGGCGATGGCGAGGTGCTGGGCCATCGCGGCATCGGCGACGAGCCCATGTACACGGCCAGCGCCATCGCGCTCGGCCCCACCACGGTGAACACGATCCCCATGGGCCTGTTCCTGAGCACGCTCCGCGCCAACAACCTGTTCTGCTATCACTTCCTGCTCTTCTTCGCCGAGGAGATGCGCGTGCTGGACCAGCAGATGCGCGACCTGATGGAGATGGACGTGGCGCAGCGGATCGCCAGGGTGCTCCTGCTGTGCCGCAGCACCTTCGGCATGGACCCCGAGCGGCCCACCGTGCTGGCCTTCACCCTGCCCCGCCGCGACATCGCCAGCATGGCCGATACCACGTACGAATCGGTGATACGCACCCTGTCGGACATGCAGCAGAAGGGGACCATCGAGCTGCTGGGCAAGGAGGTGCGCATCCGAAGGCGCAAGGAGCTGGAACGGATGATCACCGGCTGAAGGGACCGGTACCCGGTGTCCACTCCGCCCAGCTCGTGGCTGTCTCCTGCAATCGGGCATGCATGAGCCGGACGTGGGGTGGGACTTCCGGCCGGATCCGCGAAACGACCTCCTGCAACAGGTTCTCACAGGTGGGTTGCCACGGTACGAACACCGTGCGCGCGAACAAGGGATGCTCCGCGGGGAGCGCGGCACGCTCATCCTCGTGCAGTACAAGGGCATGGTCGTAGTACGCGAGCACGGTGCGCTGCACGATGGCCTTGAGTTCGCCGAAGTCGATCACCATGCCGTCCTTGGGATCGTCTGGGTCCGCGACCGGCCTGCCGCCCAGGGTGACGTCCAGCACGTACGAATGGCCGTGGATGTGCCGGCAGGGGCCGTCGTAGCCGCGCAGGGCATGCGCCATCTCAAAGGTGAACCGCTTGGTGATCCGTATCTGTTCCATGGACTCATTCATATTCGGGCTGCACAGGCCTTTGGGGAAAGGGTGCAAGGGCACGGTCCCTCGCACTCCTGCACCCCCGCACTCTCCAACCCTCTATCATCCGTTCCATCGAAGCCATCACCATAACCTCTGGTGTGATCGGTGGATGGCTCGATCACGCCACCGGCTCGAACCACGCCGTGAAATGCCGCAGGAGCTTCGGCTCCTTCACGATCCTGTATCCCTTCATGCTCTTCCGCGTCCGCATGATCTCCTCGAAGGTCTCGGCCACGTACTCGATGTGGCTTTGCGTGTACACGCGGCGCGGGATGGCCAGCCGCACCAGTTCCATGGAGGCGGGCTTCAGGGTGCCATCGGGGGCGTAGGTGCCGAACATCACCGAGCCGATCTCCACGCTGCGGATGCCGCCCAGCCGGTACAGTTCGCACACCAGCGCCTGGCCGGGGTATTCGTGCGTGGGGATGTGCGGGTAGAGCGCCTTCGCGTCCACGTACACCGCATGGCCGCCGATGGGCCGCATGAGCGGAACGCCCAGCGCGTGCAGCTTTTCACCGAGGAAGGTGGTGCTGCGGATGCGATAGTCCAGATAGTGCGGGTCGAACACCTCATCGAGGCCCGCCGCGATCGCTTCCATGTCGCGGCCGCTGAGACCGCCGTACGTGGTGAAGCCTTCGGTGATGATGAGCAAGTTGGTGCAGGCCTCGGCGAGCACACCGTCGCGCAGGGCGAGGAAGCCGCCCATGTTCACCAGCGCGTCCTTCTTGGCGCTCATCACGGCGCCGTCGGCCAACGCGAACATGCGCTGCGCGATGGCGCGGTAGCTGAGCTCCTCCATGCCCGCCTCGCGGTGCTTCACGAACCAGCTGTTCTCCGCGATGCGGCAGCAGTCCAGCAGGAACAGCACGCCATGGCGCTTGCAGATCGCCGACACGCCCTCGGCATTCGCCATGCTCACGGGCTGGCCGCCGCCGCTGTTGTTGGTCACGGTGAGGATCACCGCGCCCACCTTCCCCTTGTGCTCCTTCAGCAGATGGTCCAGTTCGGCCACGTCCATGTTGCCCTTGAAGGGATGCTGCGTGGTGGGCTCGCGGCCTTCGGCAATGGGGATGTCGATGGCCGTGGCGCCGGTGAACTCGATGTTGGCGCGCGTGGTGTCGAAGTGCGTGTTGCTGATGAAGACCTTGCCCGGTCCGCCGAGGTGGCCGTAGATGATGCGTTCCGCCGCGCGGCCCTGGTGCGTGGGCAGCACGTGGTCCATGCCGGTAAGCTCCTGCACGGCCTGCTCCATCCGTTCCCACGAGCGCGATCCCGCGTAGGCCTCGTCGCCCTCCATCATCCCGGCCCATTGGTGCGCGCTCATGGCGCTGGTGCCGCTGTCGGTCATCAGGTCGATGATCACATCGCGCGAGCGCAGCAGGAAGGGGTTGTAGTGCGCGGCCTTCAGTTGTTCCACGCGCTCCGCCTCGGTGCTGATGCCGATGGGTTCCACGCTCTTGATGCGGAAGGGCTCGATGATGGTGCGGTGTTGCATGGGGGAAGGGAAGAGTGCGAGGATGATAGAGTGCGAGAGAAGTCAGAAAAGTGAATGGCGAATGGTCATTGGCGAATGGTGTGCGTGGTCAGGGAACGGATGGTCCATCACCCTGTGCCACCAGCACGCCGTTGAAGCGCAGCTCCCACGTCACCGGCATACTGCACCGCAACATGGCAGCCACGCCGCAGAGCTCGTTCTGCGACCGCTGCACCGCGCCGATCAACGCCTGCTCATCCTCCGGCGCCCCCTCGGCCTCGAAGGTCAGGTGTGTCGCCACGTACACCATCGGCGCCCCCTTCGACAGTTCGCCGCTCACACGCATCGCGAACGAGCGGAGCTTGCGGCCGTCCTTCCGCAGCAAAGCGATCACGTCCATGCCCGTACAGCCCGACAGCGCCGTGAGCACGAGTGGCTTCGGGATCGGGCCTTCGTCGTTTCCGCCCACGCGCTCCGGTGCGTCCATCACCACGGTGTGGCCCTGCACCAGCGCGTTGAACCGCATGCCGTCCATCCACATCGTTTCCACTTCGTGTTTCATCAGGGGTATGGTTTAGGGTGAAGAGGTGAATGGTCGGTGGCGAATGGCGAATGGTGAAATGCAGGTGGTAGCGGTCGGATCGTAACCATTCACCATTGACCATTCGCCATTCGCCCGTATTCCTACAACCGCTCGAACCTTGCCTGAAAGAACCGCAGGTACTTCGGCTCGTAGGTCATCCGCAGGCCGGTGATCCGCTCCCGTTGTTCATACACACGTTGTACGCTCTCGGCCACCACGTCCATGTGGGCCTGCGTGTACACGCGGCGCGGGATGGTGAGGCGCACCAGTTCGAGGTCGGGATAGCAGTGATCGCCGGTGTCCTTGTCGCGGCCGGCGCTCACGATGCCGCGCTCCATGGCGCGCACGCCGCTGTCGATGTAGAGCTCGGCGGCCAGCGCCTGCGCGGGGAAGGCCGTCTGCGGCAGGTGCGGCAGGAAGGCCTTCGCATCGAGGAACACACCGTGCGTGCCTACGGGCTTCACGATCGGAACGCCCATCTCCAGCAGCTTGTTCCCGAGGTAGAACACCTGCCCCACGCGGGCGCGGATGTGGTCGTCCTGCACGCTCTCCGCGATGCCGATGGCCATGGCCTCCATGTCGCGCCCGGCCAGTCCGCCGTAGGTGTGCAGTCCTTCGTACACCACCACCATGTTGCGCGCCTCCTCGAACACGTCCCACTCGTTGGTGGCCATGAAACCGCCGATGTTCACCAGCGCATCCTTCTTCGCGCTCATCGTGGCGCCGTCGGTGAGGGAGCAGATCTCCAGCACGATCTCCGCCACGCTGCGGTGGCCCTGCCCTTCCTCCATCCGTTGGATCATGTAGGCGTTCTCGGCCACGCGCGTCATGTCGTGGATGATGCGGATGCCGTGCCGCTTCGTGAGTTCGCGCAGCGCCTTCAGGTTGGCCAGCGAGATGGGCTGCCCACCGGCCATGTTCACCGTGGTGGCGATGGAGACGTACGGGATCTTCTTCGCGCCGTGCTCCGCGATCACGCGCTCCAGCTTCGCAAGATCCACGTTGCCTTTCCACGGGAAGGTGCTCTGCGCGTCATGGGCCTCGTCCACGATGATGTCCGTGAAGGTGCCGCCCGCCAACTCCTGATGCAGTTTGGTGGTGGTGAAGTACATGTTGCCGGGCACGATGTCGCCGGGCTTGATCAGGATGCGCGACAGGATGTTCTCCGCGCCGCGCCCTTGGTGCGTGGGCACGATGTACTTGTAGCCGTAGTGCCGCTGGATGGCCTCCTCCAGATGGTAGTAGTTGCGGCTGCCCGCGTAGGCCTCGTCGCCCAGCATCAGGCCCGCCCACTGGCGGTCGCTCATGGCGCTGGTGCCGCTGTCGGTGAGCAGGTCGATGTAGACGCGCTCCGAGGGCAGCAGGAAGGTGTTGTAGCCCGCTTCCTCCATGGCCTGCACACGCTGTTCGCGGGTGGTCATGGTGAGGGGTTCCACCATCTTGATCTTGTAGGGCTCGGCCCATGAGGTGTGTCGTGCTGGCATGAGAAGGGACCGGGTCTGCGGAAATGGAGAGCCGCCCGGCAGCGCGAAATTCAGCGGATACAGTGGTCCGAATACTGACGATGGTCAGCTTGGTGAGAATGGTCACGATCGGGGGGACGGGCGGGGACGCGCGGATACCCGTGCCCAGACACGGCCCAAGGCAGGGTTTACCTTTCAGCAAGGCCGTCGGGGCAGAGGATGTTGGTGCGGGTTTGCGAGCGGCTTATATCCATTTATACCGCAAAATGGATATAAACGGGCATAACTCGCTATAAGCGGATAGAGTGCCGGGGGCCCCGCCCCATGGAAGCGACCATCACTTCTTCAGGCGCTTCGGCCCGAAGGCGGGGATCGCCCGCCGCATGAACGCATCGAAGAGCGGCACGGTGAAGGCCGTCTCACCATGGGCCGGACTGTATATCATGCCCTTCTTGATCAGCTTGTCGCGCACCGGCCCGGCAGCGGTGACCTTCATGCCGAGCAGTGCCGCGATGTCGCTGGACCGGTGCGGTCCGCCGCCGAGTTCCGCCATGGCCCGGAGGTAGTTCTTCTCCGTGTGCGTCAGCCGGTCGTAGCGTACGCGGAAGAAGTTCTCATCG
>JAHBUM010000069.1 GCA_019638075.1 Flavobacteriales bacterium
GCGCTTCACCGAGCACTATGGCCGGGGCGTGGTGCGCGAGCAGAACATCCGCAGCGCCTTCATCGCGTTCGGGCTCACGCTGGGCCTGCTCGGTGTGCTGGTATGGCTCATCACGGGCGTGTTCCCCGTGGTGTTCCTCACGGTGCCGTTCGCCATGCTCGCCACCTTCACCCTCATCGGCACGCGCCGGGCATGGCTGGGCGAAACGGCCGTAGCTTGCCTGTTACTACTGGCGCTTTGGCTGCAGTACGCCTGAGAGGGTCAGTTGTTGGTCGCCAGTTGCCAATGGCTGTCATACAGTCCCCGGGGGCAGGCATTCCTGACAACGGACAACTGGCCCCTGACAATCCCCCCACGTACCTTCGCGCCGCGTCCGGCACAACACCGCCGGTTCCCCCACAGGATGAAATTCGGCGTCGTCACCTTCCCCGGTTCCAATTGCGATGAGGATATGGTACACGTGCTCGGCACCATCATGGGCCAGCCGGTGGAACGCCTCTGGCACAAGGATCACGACCTGAAAGGAGTGGACATGGTGGTGCTGCCCGGTGGCTTCTCCTTCGGCGACTATCTCCGCAGCGGTGCCATCGCGCGCTTCTCGCCCATCATGCAGGAGGTGGCGGCCCACGCGAAGAAGGGCGGGCTGGTCTTCGGCGTGTGCAACGGTTTCCAAGTGCTGTGCGAAGCGGGTCTCGTGCCCGGCGCGTTGTTGCATAACGAAGGGCAGAAGTTCGTGGCGCGCAACACTTTCATCCGTCCGGCTACGCGCAACACGGCACTCACCAGCGGCGTGCCCGACAAGGCGCTGAAGATCCCGATCGCCCACGGCGAAGGCCGCTACCACGCCGATGCCGCCACATTGAAGGCATTGAAGGACAACGACCAGATCCTCTTCCGCTACTGCGATGCCGACGGCAAGGTCACCGATGCGGCGAACCCCAACGGCAGCAAGGAGAACATCGCGGGGGTGTGCAACAAGGGTCGCAACGTGTTCGGCATGATGCCTCACCCGGAGCGCGCTGCTGACGAACGCCTCGGTAACACCGATGGCAAGTGGCTCTTCGAGTCGCTGTTGCAGGCGGTGCTGGCGTGAGCTCAGGGCATCGTTCCCCTGATCAGCGGCCGCACCGAGCGCACTCGCGCCGGGTCGATCGTGATCTCCGAACTCACCGCATCGACGCCTTTCCAACCGGCCAGTTCGTGCCCCTCCGCCGGGATGAACATCACGCGTAGTGGAACACCATGGAAGCAGGTCACTTCGTGTTCGCCGGGCGATAGCACCAGTCCTTCGATGTGCAGCACACCTTGATCGGCACCCGGCGCTTCGATGGTCACTTTCCGCAGTTTGCGGCCGGTGGCTTTGCCGAGGTGTTCGAGCAGGGGCGCCGGGCGATCCGTGGTGAAGGAACGTAGCGCGGCATGCGAGGCGGCTGGCTCCGGCCGTTCCATCTCATCCTTCCACCGGTGGTGATCGGCGTGCATGTCGGCTTGGTGGCTGGCGTACAGGCTGTCCGCTACGAAAGCGGCCCGAACAGGCGACAGCGCGGTGGCGAGCAGGGCGCTCATGCGGGCCAGCAGCTTCTGTTGAAGATCGGAATGCCGCAGCAGTTGCGGGATGTAGGGCGTTTCCGCAGCCGTGCCGGATGCCATGCGCTCCACGCTGTTCTCGCTGGCCGGTGCCCACAGGTCCATGTCGAACATCACCCAACGCCAGCGCCCGCCGGGCATGCGCGGCCTGTACAGGCGCACGTTCAGGTCGTGGTCGGCACGGCCTGTCCACAGGTCCATGCAGGCGAGGTCGATCAGGTTGTCGAGGTCGATGTAGCGTGCGAGCGTGTCGATCGGTGCCAGCCCCATGATGCGCGCCACGGCCTGCTTGAAATGCGCATCACTGCCCGACCGCACCACGGCCGCCGGGCCTTCCAGCACATCCACCGCTTCGCTGCCGCTGATGTGCTTCAGCCATTGCTTGTCCTTCGGCGGCATCCAGCGGTAAAGGCCCCAGTATGCGCCGTTCAGGTAGAGCGGCATCGGGCGCGAAGGCTGCACATCCACGTGCAGGCCGTTGTGCGTGGCGATCACTTCGAGGAAACGGTTGCGGAGGAAGGTGTGCGCCCCGGCATCGGCCCGCAGGATGCCTTCTTGGAAGTGTTCGGTATCGTTCAGGCGAAGGCCCTTCACCGGACTGTCGTACCGATCGCGCGCATGCAGCTTGAACGAACGTTTCGGCAGGCCGCGCGAACCGCTGCCATGGATGCTGATGCCGATGGGGATCGGTGCATCGGCGCTGCCGTTGAACTTCACCATGGCGAGCCGTTCCCACGAGCGGCCACGACGGCTGAAGTTGGCCAACGCACCCTCCACGTTGATGCCGATGCTGTCATCGGAAAGCCCGGCCTGATCCATGGCGATGGTGATCCCTTCCAATGGCGCATCGCCCCGGTGGAAGGTGGAGCAGAACTCCCTGCTCGGTAGCCGCCCATCAACGAAGGCCCGCGCACGGACAACGAGGTCGCTGCCCACGGCGATGGGTGCTGTGTAGCGTGTGCCGTGCGTGGCGGTGGGTTCGGTGCCATCGGTGGTGTAGCGGATCACGGCACCATCATCGGCGGTCAACGGCAGCAGCATCCGATCGTCGGGTGGCACGAACGTGGTGTCGATCGCCGGTGTCGCCGTGCGGCCGTGGACCGTGTGTATGCCCCGGTTCGGCCTGCCCGGCGTGGCTTCGGCGAAGAAGCTCCATTCGGTGGCGTTGCCGTCGGTGAGCCGCCCCACGCTGAGGTCGCCAGCCATGGCGGGGTAAGTGAAGACATCCTTCACCGTGAGGCCGTCCGCAGCGATCAACAACAATGTGCCGCCTTTGCGTGGCAGCGTGAACCCCGCATGATCCGGTCCCCGGTCCGGCGCGCCATCGAACCAGATGATGCGATGTTCATGTGGCGCGATGCTCAACGGCCCCTTCAGCACGTGCGTGCGCCCCACCACCGCGAAGCGCATGCCCCCAAGGTCGATGGTCTTCGCAGTAGGGTTGAAGAGTTCCACCCAGTCGGGGGTACTGCCATCGGGCGCTACGAAAGTCCTGCGGTTGGCGGCCTGTAGCTCGTTTATCATCACACCGTCCTGCGCGGATGTGGCGATGGCGAGCGCGCACAGGAGGATGGGCCAGAGGAAGTTCACCGGCCGAAAATTAGGGAAGGGATGGTGCTTGACGGGATGAACGAACCACAGATAACGCAGATGTCACAGATGAATGCGTCGCTGCGCTCCATGGGGCGTCCAGCCCCTATCCTTCCATGACGGAGGAGTAGACACGGCGCCTATACTCCAAGCGTGGTGCGCCGAAATTGAGCAACATACCACGACGGATACGGGTCGCTTTCTGGTAGTTCAACAGTTGGGCCTCGTCCGCGTTGGTGAGCATCTTGATGGCCTTCAGCTCCACGACCACATCACCGGAACAGATCAGGTCAGCGCGGAAACGGGTTGTGAGCAATTTGCCTTTGTAGTGTATCGGTATCGCTACCTCGCGCTGGAATGGAATGCGGCGCAGAACGAGCTCGTGTTCCAATGCCTCCTGATAGACGCTCTCAAGAAAGCCCGGTCCGAGTTCGGAATGCACATCCATCGCCGCTCCGATGATGGCGTAGGTCTGCGGATCCCGTTGTCGTTCTTCCGAATGCTGCATGGTTGAATGGTGTTTGTAGGCTGAATGTACCATGTAGCATTGGCACTTCAGCGCCCAATTCCACGCAGGGGATCCATCTGTGACATCTGCGCCATCTGTGGTTCCCCTCTTCACGCAGCATCAAAGGCTGTTCTTCGTCACCCATATCCTCCACCCCACGATCAGCTTTTGGAACTTGTTCAACCGCAGGAGATCCTTGTGCCACATCTTGGGCAGCAGTGCCTTGTTCATGCGGGCGAGGATGCGGAAGAGGCTGCGCTTCATCGCTAATGGTGTTGCAGGCCGCAATGCTCATCGGCCCATTCGAGTTCGATGGTGGCGTGGTGGATGCCAAGCTCCTTCAAGGCGTTGCGTGCTGCTGCTTTCGTGGCCAGCGCCTCCTTCAGGTCCACATCGGCCACCTCCAGATGCACGGTGTGGATGATGAAGCTGCCGTCAAGCGTCCACGTGTGCTGGTCGTGGATGCCGGTCACATGCGGGATCGTGAGCAGGCGGGCGCGCACGGCCTGCATGTCGATGGACGGCGGGATGCGTTGCATGAGGATGCCGGTGCCCTTGCGGAAGGTGCCGATGGCGTTGTAGAGGATGAAGCAGCTGATCGCCACGCTGAGCAATGGATCCACGATGGCCCAGCCGGTGAAGTGGATGATGATACCGCCGATGAGCACCGCCGCCCAGCCGAGCACGTCCTCCAACAGGTGCAGGTAGGCCCCGCGCTCGTTGAGGGTGCCGCCACCGTGCAGCTTCCATGCGGCGAACCCGTTCATCGCAAGGCCGAACAGCGCGATGCCGATCATGCCCGACGCATGCGGCTCCGTGGGTGCCCACAGTTTGGGCACGCTCACCACCATCATGCCGATGGACCCCACGATGAGCACTACGCTGGTGAGCCAGCCGCCCAGCATGCTGTAACGCCCGTAGCCATAGCTGTACTGCGCATCGCGACCCTTCGTCGCCACGCGTTGCAGGTACCACGCGGTGCCCAGCACGAGACAGTCGCCCGCATCGTGGAAGGCATCGGTGAGCACGGCGATACTGCCCGTCCACCACCCGCCCACCACCTCCACCAAGGCGAAAGCGAGGTTGATGAAGAAGGCCAGCCGCAGGGCTTTGGCGCTGGCCGCATGAACATGGCCGTGGTCATGCCCGGCATGGTCATGCGTGTGACCGCCGTGTCCTTGCCCGTGATCGTGGTGGTGATGGCCCATGCACGGGCGAAGGTAGGTGGGAGGGTCAGTTGCCAGTTGTCAGTCTCCTTGGGGGCTGCTGTGTGTGGATCTTCGATCATGCAGAAGCCACGAAAGCAGGCATTCCTGATAACCGACAACCGCACCCTGCCAACTGACCGATCACCCCACGATCACCCTACCCGTCTTCTTCGCCAGCCGTTTCTTGGCCTCGCTCAGGTGCATGATCTCCTGCAACAGCGCGATCATACCCAGCTCGTCGGTAGCCTTCAGTTCCTCCTGACGCTCCTTGATCATGCGGTCCACACGGCGCTCCTTCAGGATGTCCACGGCTTCTTCCAGTGCATCGTACAGCGCTTCGCTCTCGCGCTTCACGTGGATCTTGTGGCGTTCCTTCCAATTGGGGCTCAGCACATGCTTTTCGGTGAGCAGGTCGATGGCCGTGGTGCGCCAGTTCTCCTGTTCGTGCGTCACGTAGCGTGATGTCTCGATCTGCGTGCCGAGGTTGCTGGCGTGCCGGTAGTCCAGATACATCTCGCGGAAGAGAGGCTCGTCGAAGAGGATGTCGTCCAGCGCAAGCAGCTCGAACATCAGCTCGGCCACGCTGGTCTCCTCCTCCGTGGTGTTGCCCGCTTCATCCTGCACCGGTACATTGATACGCTCGTGGCCATAGCTCAACAGCATGCGCAGCAGGTCACGCTCCTGCGGCGCGGTGCCCACATCCTCCAGCGTGGGCTGTGGTGCGGCGATGTCCGGTGCGAGGTGCTCTTCCGGGATGGGCTGGTCGCCGCCGAGCTTTTTCCGGTACTGCCTGCGCAGCACCTTGTTCATCTCGCTGATCAGTGCCTGCTCGTTCACACCGAGCAGGCGGCTGCATTGCTGCACATAGAGCGAGCGCAGCACGAGGTCGGGCACCAGCGCCACGCTCTCCACGATCTCGTGGATCGCGGCGGCCTTCTTCACCGGGTCGTCGCCCACGTCCTGCATCAGCAGCGCAGCCTTGAACACGAGGAAATCCTGCGCGGTATCGGTGAGGTGCGCGGTGACCTCGCTGCTGCTGTGGCTCTTTGCGAAGCTGTCGGGATCCTCGCCTTCGGGGAAAGTGACCACCTTCACGTTCAGGCCCTCCTTCAGCACGAGGTCGATCCCGCGCAGGCTGGCCTTCATGCCCGCTGCATCGCCATCGTAGAGGATCGCCACGGTGGGCGCGTAGCGTTTGATCAGCCGCACCTGCTCTTCGGTGAGGCTGGTGCCGCTGCTGGCCACCACGTTGGTGATGCCCGCCTGATGCAGGCTGATCACATCGGTGTAGCCTTCCACGAGGTAGCAGAGATCCTGCTCCACGATGCTCTTCTTCGCGTGGAAGATGCCATAGAGCGAGCGGCTCTTGTTGTAGAGCACGCTCTCCGGGCTGTTGAAGTACTTCGGCAGCTTCTTGTCGCTCTTCAGCGTGCGCGCGCCGAAGGCGATGGGTTGGCCGCTGAGGCCGAGGATGGGGAAGGTGACGCGGCCCGCGAAGAAGTCCCACGGTGTGCGCGCTTCATCCTCGCGCCGCTTGATCCAGCCGGCCTTCTCCAGCAGTTCGGGGTTGAAGCCATTGGCGATCGCGGCCTGCGCGAACTGGCTGCCATATTCGGGCACATAGCCGAGCTGGAAGGTCTTGATGGTGGCATCGCTGAAGCCACGCTCGTGGAAATAGGAGAGGCCGATGCGTTTGCCTTCGTCGGTGTTCCACAACTGCTCCACGCTCCAGTTGAGCGCCCATTGCTGGATCACGGCCAGCGCTTCCCGCTCGCTTTGTTCGATCTGCTGCTCCGGCGTCTGCTCCTCCTCGGGCAGGTCGATGTTGTAGCGTTTGGCCAGCCATTTGATGGCCTCCACATAGCTGAGGTGCTCGTGTTTCTGGAGGAAGCTGATGCTGTCGCCCGCCTCGCCGCAGCCGAAACACTTGTAGATGCCCAGGTTCGGGCTTACGTTGAAGCTCGGCGTCTTCTCGTTGTGGAACGGGCACAGGCCGAGGAAGCGTGGCCCCTTGCGCTTGAGCGCCACGAATTCGCCCACCACTTCCTCCACGCGGGCGGCATCCTTCACTTGTTGTATGGCGTGGGGGGCTATCATTGGCTTCGCGGCGCTCGCCATGACGGCGGGCACATGAAAGGGGCCGTGAATTTACCAGCACTTCGATCCGTAGGGAACTGTGTTGGAAGGTTGGCCGGTCCTCTGTACGATCGTGGAGAACGGCCCCGTGCTGACCCCTTGGTAACGAAGGCGATAACCGGTCGTCAAGGCAGCGCGATCAACACGCTGTCAACGATCGCCTTGGATCACGTTGCCCTCGGCGTCGTACTTCACCCGCTTCGTCTCCACGCCGTTGGCGTCATAGAAGATCCACTCGCCGCTGGGCTTCCCGTGTTCGTAGGCGCCGAGGTAGTAGGTGCGGCCGTTGTCGTGGAACACTTCCGTGGGGCCGTGCTCCACGCCGTTCACGTAGATGGATCGGCTCCAGATGACGCCGTTGGGGTGGTACGAGATCCACGAGCCCACGCGCTCGCCGTTGCGCATGTTGCCTTCCATGCGGCCGCCCTGCTTCAGGTGGATCACCTGCGGGCCATTGGCCGGGCGTGGCGCCACAGCAGTGGTGTCCGCGATGGTCGTGGTGGTTTTTTCCACAGGGGCGTTGTCGTTGCACGCGAAGAGGGCCGTGGCGGAGAGGAGGATGATCGTGCGCTGGAGCATGCTCATGGATCGTTACTTGGTGCGCTCCACGGTGAGGTGGACCAGCCCTTCCAAGGCATCGCGCGACTCGTTGCGGGAGAAGGTGTGCAGCACTTCCAGCGCCTTGTCGCGGTACTCGTGCATGCGCTGACGGGCGTGCGCGATGCCGCCCGCCTCGGTCACCTTGCGCACCAACCGGGCCACGGCATTGTCGTCCTCGCTGTGGTTCTTCACCACGTCCACCATCCAGCGGCGGTCGCGCGCATCCACGTTGCGCAGCGCATGGATCAGCGGCAGGGTGAGCTTCTTCTCCTTGATGTCGAGGCCGGTGGGCTTGCCGGTGTCCACGCCGCCGCCGTAGTCGAACAGGTCGTCCTTGATCTGGAAGGCGATGCCCGTGTATTCGCCGAACAGCCGCATGCGCTCCACTTCCTCAGGCGGGCGGCCCGCAGCGCTGGCCCCGCTGGCGCAGCACGCGGCGATCAGGCTGGCCGTCTTCTGGCGGATGATGTCGAAATACACCTCTTCGCTGAAGTTGAGGCTGCGGCTCTTTTCCAGTTGCAGCAGTTCGCCCTCGCTCATTTCGCGTACCGCCGTGCTCACGATGCGCAGCAGCGCGAACTCGCCCTTGTCGATCGCCAGCAGCAGGCCCCGGCTCAGCAGGTAGTCGCCCACCAGCACGGCGATCTTGTTCTTCCACAGGGCGTTGATGCTGAAGAAGCCGCGCCGCATGTTGGCATCGTCCACCACATCATCGTGTACGAGCGTGGCGGTATGGAGCAGTTCGATCAGGCTGGCGGCCACGAACGCGCTTTCCGTGACCGCTCCGAACAGGCGGGCGCTCAGCAGCGTGAACATGGGCCGCATCTGCTTGCCCTTGCGTTTCACGATGTAGTGCATCACACGGTCCAGCAGCGCCACCTTGCTGCGCATGGCCTCGCGGAAGTGCGGCTCGAAGGCCTTCATCTCGGCCGCGATGGGGCGCTGGAGTTCGTCGAAGCTGGGCATGGTCCCGGGTCAGGGTCGGCAAAGATGGGGATCGGCATCGCGCTGGCACAACCTTTCCCGGTCGTTGTCGTCCATTTGGAAGTGCGCGCCACCACCTACCTTCGCTCAGCATGATCCGCCGGACCCCCAGCCTGCTGCACGGGCTTTCCCTTCTCCTTTGCCTTTGCGCACTGGCCGCCCATGCCCAGCCCGGCAAGCCCAGAGTGGTCCTCTACAAGGATCGCGTGGCCGCTGCCTTCGACACGGTGGACTGCGTGAAGAACGTGATCAAGGTGAACCCCCTGCTGTTCTTCCGGGGCGAGATCCCGATCTACTACGAGCGCGCCATCACCCACCGCCTCAGCCTCGAAGCGGGCGTGGGCGTCACCCTGCGCAACTATATCGCGCTCTCCTTCACCGGCGATGATGCCGATGATTTCGGGGCGGGCACCGAGATCATCCCGCGCCTGAGCTTCAATGCCGGGTTCCGCTACTATTTCGTGGATGACGTCGAGCCGCAAGGGGCCTACGGGCAGCTCACCTTCGCACACCTCAACTACACGAAGGACATCCGCACCAAGGGCGCAACAGGCGAGCTCACCGACGAGATCCTGCGCGACGACCGCACATACAACGATGTGCGCCTGCTGTTCGGCTACCAGCGGCTCAGCAGCAACAGCAACTGGCTTTTCGATGTCTACGCCGGCCCCGCCTTCCGCGACCGCTACAACGTGAAGGTGGAGGAACACTTGGACCTGACGGGAGAGCGTCCACAGTGGGCCTACAACGTGAACAAGAGCAAGGACCAGACCGTGGCTTTCTTCCTCGGGGTGAAGATCGGGGTGGGGTTCTGAGGAAGAGTTGCGAGTAGGCGAGTGGCGAGTACCGCAGCGTCCATCATGCGGTACTCGCCACTCGCCTACTCGCAACTCGCTACTTGGGTGTATCCCCCGCTTCCCGGAACGCAGACGCCTTCAGCGCAGGTTCGTTCTTGTTCGCGAGCTGCCCGCAGGCGGCGTCGATGTCACGGCCACGGCTGCGGCGGATGCGTGCGATGATGCCCTTTTTGTCGAGGTATTGCTGGAACGCTTCGGCGTCTGATGCCTCTGTACGGCCGAAACCACCGGCGTCGATGGGGTTGTACTCGATCAGGTTCACCTTGGCATGCACGTCGCTGGCGTAGCGTACCAGTTCCTGCGCATCGGACAGTGAATCGTTGAAGCCGCGCAACAGGATGTACTCGAAGGTGACCTCGCGGCCCAGCGTACGCGTGTAGTAGCGCAGTGCGCCCTTAAGCTCGGCGAGCGTGTTCTGCTCGTTGATCGGCATGATGCGGTCGCGCTTGGCATCGTTGGCCGCATGCAGCGAAAGAGCGAGGTTGAAACGCGCACCATCATCGGCCAGCTTGCGTATCATCTTGGCGATGCCCGCCGTGCTCACCGTGATGCGGCGCGCGCTCATGCCCAAGCCGTCCTCGGCGGTGATGCGCTCGGCGCTGCGCATGGTGTTGGCGTAGTTGAGCAGCGGCTCGCCCATGCCCATGTACACGATGTTCGTCAGGCCCTCCTTGTAGTACTTGTGCGCCAGTTGATCGATCAGCACCACCTGATCGTAGATCTCCTGCGCATCAAGGTTGCGGATGCGTTTGAGCTTGCCCGTGGCGCAGAAGCTGCACGTGAGGCTGCAGCCGATCTGGCTGCTGATGCAGGCCGTCAAGCGTGTCGGTGTGGGGATCAATACGCCTTCCACCACATGGCCGTCCCATGTCTTGAAAGCGCACTTCACCGTGCCGTCCTGACTGCGCTGTTCCTCCACCAATACCAACGGCCGCAATACCGTGCGCTCCGCGAGCTGGGCGCGGAACACCTTGGGCAGATCGCTCATGTCGTCGAACGAACGGGCCTTCTTCCTCCACAGCCATTCCCAAAGCTGCTTGGCGCGGTAGGGCTTTTCACCGAGGTCCGCGACGAGGGTTTGGACCTCGGGGAGGGAAAGGGAGCGGATGTCGGTGGGGGAAGCCATCGGTCAAAGGTCGGGTAAGCTCACGGACGAACGGCCCAAAGCCGGATCTGGTAGAGCGGAGGAAGAGGATCAGGTCTGGTCGTGCTACTCCAGTCGATGACCCTGTACGTGACCATTGGCAGTCCGGCATCGATCAGCGATAGATAGGTATCGCCGTACCGTGTGACAAGTTTCAATCGGACATTTTGCCATCCGGGCATCAACCTTGCAAAGAAGCAAAGGTCTTCATGGAAGCGAACTCTCTTTCCACGAATGTTCCAAACCAGCTTCTTGCAACATCGGGCCTCATTGCATTCATTCTGCAAGACCAGCGTATCCGACCCGACGCTCAGGCTGTCGATACACCAATACCAGCATCGTTGCCCATTGGCATCCTTCCATGGGGAGTGGAGGATCTTGTTGAGCGATCGGGGAGAAAGAGCCTCCTGTCCAAATACCGGGATGCAGCATAGAAGGGCCAATACGGACCACAGTGATCGAGATGTGGTTCGGGCCACCATGGTTCTGTGCCTGTACCAAGCCATGTTATTGAGCTTGCTAACGGCCATTGGTGCCGTCAATTGCCCTTCCTTCCAATGAGGTTTCGCTCCGGCCTCGCAAGCCCGATGTATTTTTGGGCCATGTCCACGCGTAGCGATGTCCTTGAGCAGCTCCGTGCCTCCAAGCCGGACCTGTTCCAGCAGTTCCCGATCAAGGATCTCGCCCTGTTCGGCTCGGTAAGCCGGGGGGATGACACACCCGAAAGCGATGTGGATCTGCTGGTGGAGTTCAATGCCCCCGTGGGCATGGAGTTCATCCACCTTTCGCATGCCTTGAAGGATCTGCTCGGACGCAAGGTGGACCTCGTTTCCAAGGGCGGCATCAAGCCCGGCTACTTCGAAGCGATACGCGGAGAATTGGTCCATGTCTAAACGCGGCGATGCCCTGTTGCTGGCCGACATGCTGGAGGCCGTTGAGCGCATCCTTCGCTATACGGATGGCATGGCCTTGGAGGACTTCGCCGAGGATGAGCTTGTGCAGGACGGTGTGGTGCGCAATTTCGAGATCGTAGGAGAGGCCAGCAGACATCTTTCCGAAGACTTGCGGGCACGCTACCCGGCCATGGACTGGCGCGGGATCCGCGACTTCAGGAACATCCTCGTCCACGAGTACTTCGGGGTGGATCTCGGCATCATCTGGCACATCATCCAACGCGATCTGCCGCAACTGAGGTCATGGCTGGACGGACAAGTGCAGCGGAAGGGGGGATGACCACCTTACCCCAGCATCGCCTCCACCACCCGCATATCCACCGCAGTCGTCACCTTGATGTTGTTCTCCTCTCCTTCCACCAGCGCCACCTTCACACCGAGCCGTTCCACCAAGGTGGCTTCGTCTGTAAAAGTGCTGTCGTAAGGTTGCTCAAAGGCTTTCCGAAGCAGATCGGCGTGGAAGCACTGGGGCGTCTGCACGGCCAGCAGTTTGGAGCGGTCCAGCGCGCGTGAACCCTCGGCCGTGGTCTCGCGGATGCTCGGCACCACGGGCACCACGGGGATGGCGGCGGCCTGCCTGTCGGCGGCATCGAAACAACGTGCGATCAGGTCGGTGCTCACCAGCGGGCGTACCCCATCATGCACGGCTACAAGGCCATCGTCTTTTACTTTTTCCAATCCCGCTTTCACGCTGTGCCAGCGCTGCTCGCCACCGGCCACCACTTCGTGCTTGATGAAGAACCGATGCCCCATGCACAGCGCCCGCCAGATGTCGAAATGCTCCTTGGACAGGACCACGATCAGCGGCATGGCGGGATCGTAGCGGTGGAAAGCCTCGATGGTCCACATCAGCAGCGGACGGCCCTTCACCGTTTGGAACTGCTTGGGCACGGGACCGCCGAGGCGTTTGCCGGAGCCGCCGGCGACGATGATGGTGGAGCGTTCCATGGTCAGTGCGGGGGCCAAGAGAAGAGGTGCCATGTGCCAAGTGCGATGCGCACCGGGCACGTGGCACCCCTCCACCTGGCACTTTCCTCAAATAACGAGCATCGCATCCCCGTAACTGAAGAAGCGGTACTTGTCCTTGATGGCCACCTTGTAGGCGTTCCACACGTGGTCGTAACCGCCGAAGGCGCACACCTGCATCAGCAGCGTGCTCTCGGGCATGTGGAAGTTGGTGATCATGCTGTCGGCGATGCTGAAGTCGTACGGCGGGAAGATGAACTTGTTCGTCCACCCGTTGTACGGCTTCATGTGGTTCTGCGTGCTCACGCTGCTTTCGATGGCGCGCATGGTGGTGGTGCCCACGGCGCACACGCGCTTCTTCGCGTCCTTGGCCTTGTTCACGATGTTGCAGGCTTCCCGGTCGATGATCACCTGCTCGCTGTCCGTCTTGTGCTTCGTAAGGTCCTCCACCTCCACCGGGCGGAAGGTACCGAGGCCCACGTGCAGCGTCACTTCGGCGAAGTTGATGCCCTTCAACTCCATGCGCTTCATCAGCTCGCGGCTGAAGTGCAGGCCGGCGGTGGGTGCTGCCACGGCGCCTTCGTGCTTGGCGAAGATGGTCTGGTAGCGCTCGGCGTCGCTGGGCTCGGTCTCGCGCTTGATGTAGCGCGGCAGCGGCGTTTCGCCCATCTCGGTGATGGTCTGTTTGAACTCCTCGTACGTGCCGTCGAAGAGGAAACGTAGCGTGCGGCCGCGGCTCGTGGTGTTGTCGATCACTTCAGCGACCAACTCATCGTCCTTGCCGAAGTAGAGTTTGTTGCCGATGCGGATCTTCCGGGCCGGATCCACGATCACATCCCACAGCAGGCTGTCGCGGTTCAGTTCGCGCAGCATGAACACCTCGATCTTGGCGCCGGTCTTCTCCTTGTTGCCCCACATGCGCGCGGGGAACACCTTCGTGTTGTTCAGGATGAAGGTGTCGCCTTCGTCGAAGTAGTCGAGGATGTTCTTGAACTTCTTGTGCTCGATCTTGCCGTCCTTGCGGTGCAGCACCATCAGTTTGCTGCCGTCGCGGTCCTTGGTGGGGTACAGGGCGATCTGCTCCTTGGGCAGGTCGAATTTGAACGCGTTGAGTTTCATGCTGTTTGGGCGGGCTTACTGGGCCGGGCCTGAGAGTTTGGGGCGCCGAAGATAGGGTGATCGGGAGGCGAATGTTAATTCATCTGTAAATGAAGCGGTTATCCTGTTGATAACCACGAAATAGGGCCTCCAGACAGCCTACCTCGGCGCGATCCGCTCCGACCACTCCGCCGGGGTGTGCGCATCCTTCACGTCGTACTCGCCGATGCGGGTGCGCCACAAGGCCGAAAGATGCGCGACGCACCCCAGTGCCTGCCCGATGTCGCGCGCCAGCGAGCGGATGTAGATGCCCTTGCTTCAGACCTCCGCAGGGTTTCCTGAAAGGAACCCTGCGCTACACGCGCTCGCCGGTACCACCCTTTGCTCCATTCCTCCATTGTCCCATTGCGCTATTTCCTCCCCCGCATCCGCTCAAGGCCGGTGCCTCCACGGGCCGGTGATGGGACCGGTGATGCCATAGACCACCGGGTTCCCTTCGCGCAGCCGCACCTCCATCCGATGGAGATGCACCGCTGCCGCCGACCTGTTATGGATGTACGCGCGCATCAGCACGGGTTTCCCGCGTTCGGGTGCGTACTCCGGGCGTGCGGCCACGATCAGCGTGTGCGTTCCCGTGTGCGCGAACGGGCGCAGTTGGTCGTACTCGGCAGTGCGGTAGAACACCGTGGAGTCGCCCTGCTTCAGTTCCAGCACCAGCGCCACGTTGCCCACATCCGCCCCGGCGGAGATCTCCGCGGACACCTCGAACTGGTCCTGCGGCATGGCGGCGATGCTGTCCAAAAGCAGTTCGCACAGGATGCCGTATTCGCGCCCG
>JAHBUM010000007.1 GCA_019638075.1 Flavobacteriales bacterium
AAGCGTTCTTCGATGCGTGCGATACAGCGGGTGTCTTGGTCTGGCAGGACTTCATGGTGGGCAGTATGCCGCCGGGGAACAGGGAATTTCGGGAAAACATGTGGCAGGAGACGGATGAACAGTTCGATCGGATATCGGCCCATTCCTCGCTGGCGCTGTTCTGCAACGACAACGAATTAGATGTTGCTTGGCGCAATTGGGGCTGGCAGGACCGCTACCATCTGCACGGAGCGGATTCGACCCGCGTCATTGATTCTTATCGAGAGGTACAACGTGCCCTCGCGATCCGGCCGAATGGCAATCATGTTCCCTACACCCCCACCTCCCCCCTCAGCAACTGGGGCAACGCCGAAGGGCTGAAGAACGGAGACCTCCACTATTGGGGCGTCTGGCACGGCGACAGCACCTTCTCTTCCTTCGAGAACAACGTGGGCCGTTTCGTGAGCGAGTACGGTTTCCAGAGCTATCCCGACAGCGCGCTGCTGGCGAAGTACATCCACCCGGACAGCCTCTACCTCGGTTCACCAGCAGTGGCGCGGTTGCAGCGCAGCTACAAGACCGACCGGCCCATCTGGGAGGCCATCGAACACGAGCTGGGGGAGGAGCGGCCCACCACGTTGGGCGGTTTCATCGAGGCCAGCCAGCGGGCGCAGGCCAAGGCTTACGGCATGGCCATCGAGGCCCATACCGCCGCACAGCCCCACTGCATGGGCACCCTGCTGTGGCAGTTGAACGATTGCTGGCCGGGGCCGAGCTGGAGCATCATCGACTTCGAGGGCAACCCCAAGCCCGCATACGAGGTGGTGAAGCGGTTGTACAGCGGGGCACCGTGAAGTATGCCGGGCGCTCGTGGATGGGATCTTCATGCCCATGCGATCAGGGCTATCGCGTCAAACTTCAGCAAGACTTTGGAGTATTTGGTCACGTGGGGGCGCGGAGAAATTCCACCTCACCCCAACCCCTCTCATCGCCTACGCTGAAGCTCCGACGAATAAAGCAAGAGAGGAGCTTCTCCGCGTCCTCCGCGTGACCAAATTCGTTCAATAGCTCTCCCCGAAGAAGGGCCCAACAGCACCAATGACCTGAGATCAGCCTGCTGGCTTCGCTGAAGGTAAGGAGGTGCAGCATGCAAGCCTGCCTGCCATAGGCATGGCCTGATAACTGACAACTAACAACTGCGCCCGCCCCGCCGTACTTTCGCGATCCTTTTGACCGCCCTGACCCGATACAAGCTGCGCAAGCTGGCCAAGTACACCTTGGTCACCAGGGCTGTGGCGATCACCTTCACCCTGTACAGCGGCGGCGCTTTGGACCTGCAGATCGGGGCATGGGCGCTGCTCGGCTTGTGGACAGGCATCCTGGAGGAATACCTCTTCGGGCGGCGTTTCCGGTCGCTCGCCATTCCGTTGCAGTTCCTCGGCAAGGTGTTGCTGGTCAATCTGCTCACCATCGCCCTCATCGCACTGGCCTTCGCCATGGATAGCGACCGGTTCAACTGGTTCGCGCACCACCAGCCGGACAAGGTGCAGCACATCTTCCTGATGCGGCAGCTGTACACGCTCATGCTGCGCGTGGTCATCATCACGTCCATCGCCATCCTCGTGGTGCAGGTGGAAGAGCTCATGGGCCGCCGCATGTTCGTGGGCTTCCTGCTGGGGCGTTATGAGCGGCCGGTGGCCGAAGAGCGCGTGGTGCTCACCCTCGATCTGGTGGGCTCCACCGGATTGGCTGAGCGCATGGGCGATCTCCGATACTTCCGCTTCATCAACACCACCTACTCGCTGATGACCGATGCCGTGCTGCGCAACGAGGCCGACATCCACAAGTACGTGGGCGACGAGGTGATCTTCACGTGGCCCATGAAGGTGGGCGTGCGGCATGAGAACTGCCTCGACCTGTTCTTCGACATCGAAGAGCGCATCGCGCAGCACGCCGAAGTGTTGAAGGGTGAGTTCGGTGTGGTGCCCGCCTTCCGCGCCGCGTTGCATGGCGGGCGGGTGATCTCGGCGCAGATCGGCCACACCAAGCGGTCGCTGGAGCTGAGCGGCGATGTGATGAACAGCGTTTCGCGCATGCTGGGCGTGGCCAAGGACATGAAGGTGGACCTGCTGATCTCCAGCGAGCTGCTCGCGCGCATCCCGGGCGCGCGGGAACGCTTCAGCATCGGCCCCGAAATGGTGGCCCCCGTGAAGGGCCGGAAGCGCGAGGTGCATGTCCACGAAGTGGGAAGGTCCCGCAAGGTGTGATGCGTGGGTTGTACTTCATAGCGGCCCTGCTCTCCGGCATCGTGCCGTTGCTGTCGTCCGCACAATGCGTGGTGCCGTTCGTCACCACGCTGGACCGCACGATGCTCCTCAGCGAAGGCCGGTTCGCCGAAGTGGATGCCCGCCCACCGCGCACCATGCACGCCATGAGCGATGGGCTTTTCTTCACCGACCATGAGCAACGCCTCTGCCTGCATGCCGCAGGGGCGGGGAGCGCACAGGTGCTGGAACATCGCGCGGCCGATGAGCTGCAGGTGAGCGGCGATCGTGCGGCGTGGCGTTCAGGCGATACGCTGAAGGTCCTTCGCGGAGGCCGTGCGCATGTGCTGGCCACAGGTGTGGAACGTTTCCGCGTATCGGACAGCCTTGTGGTCTTCACCGACAGCATCGCGCACGAACTGGCCGTCTTCTGGCGTGGGCAGCGCATCGCCCTTGCCACAGTGGAGCGGGGATCGGAGCGGCCGCAGTGGACACAGGGCGCCAACACCATCACCTTCTTCGATCGCTCGCAACGCCGCGTATCCTTCTTCCACCGGGGCAGTTTGCGCACCCTGACCGACAGTGCCGATGTGGGCATCGCGGTGAACGGCAACGACATCGTGGGCTACTGGGACGATGTGCGCGACGAGTTCATGGGCGAGCTGAACGCCGCGCCGGTACGCCTTTCCGGCATGAAGCCCGTGAGCGCGCAGGCGGGTGATGGCCTGCTCGCCTTCGTGGACGGCACCTTGAAGCTGAAAGCATGGCAGGGTGCGGGTGTGATCACCCTCACCGACTCCATGCCCGCACAGTACTGGGTGAAGGATCGCGTGCTGCTCTACCTGTGGGCCGGGAAGCTGATGATGCTGACCGGCAAAGGCCCGATGGAGGTGGAGAGCCATGTGCCCGAGCAGTGGAAGGTGTCCGGCGATCGCGTGGTATACCTCGACATCAACCGCGAACTACGTGCCCTGCACACCGATGGCCGTCGCGAACGCATCGCGCGCGAGCCGGGCATCGCAAGGTTCGATGTGTTCGGTGATGCCGTGGTGTACGATGCGCCTTCGGGCGGGACCGTGGTGCGGTGCGGTCGGCGGCGGTACGTGTATTGATCCCAATACGCCCACCGATAGGAGGCGTCGGCGTGAAGAAGAGTGCAAGAGTGAAAGGGTGCGAGAGCGGCTTTCTCCTTTCTTTCTTCTTTGTTCTTCTTCCTTTCTCCTTTTCACCCTTCCACTCTTTCACCCTTTCACCCTTTCACCCTTTCACCCGCACCAGCGTCCACAGCCGGATCTCCTGCCGCCTGCCTTTCAGCACGGTGCTCCCGATCTCGCGCAGGGTGTAGCTTTCCGGCAGGTGTAGCACATCGATCAGGTCCTGCGAGATCAGGTTGTCCACGCCGTGCGCGTTGCACTGGCTCTGGATGTGCGCGGCGGTGTTCACCACATCGCCGCTGTAGATGCGCTCCTTCTTCGCAAGGCCCACCTCGCCGGTGGTCACCGGGCCGTAGTGGAAGCCCGCCTTGAACACGGGGGCCAGACCGTATCGCGCTTCGTAATGCGCGGCGCGCTGCTCCAGTTTGCTGCGGATGTCGAGGAAGCAGCGTATGCACCGCTGCCTGCCCGCGCCTTTCCGCAACGACCAGCTCACGCTTATCTCGTCGCCCACGTACTGGTAGATCTCGCCGCGCGAATACAGGATGGGGTCGGTGATGTCGGCGTACAGCTCGTTGAGCAGCTCGAAATACCGGGTATGTCCCAGCCGCTCGGCGATGGCGGTGGAGGAGCGCATGTCGAGGAACATGAAGATGCGCATCTCCGGCCGGGGCTTGTGGTAGAAGCCGGTGAGGTAGCTGATGCCACCGTTGCCGTACTGGTCGTTCAGGCGCACCATCAGCATGGTGCCGGCCATCAGCAGCAGCCAGTAGAGATAGGTGCCGGCGAACTGGAAGGAGAGCAGGCGCCCGCCAGGAGTGAGGTGCGCAAGGCCCGGCGCAGGAAGCAACGCGAAGAGCAGCACCACCACGGCCAGCAACAGCACGGCCATGATGCCCGCCGCTTGGAAATAGGGCAGTTTGCGCCAGCGGTCGCGCAGCACGAAGATGTACAGCCCCCCGCCCAGCAGCCCCGCAAGCAGGGAGGCCGGAAGGCGTTCGCCGATGTGGTCCGCGAGCTGGCTGTGTACGCCGTTGGAGAGCAAGGTGGCATGCTCGAACACCGCCGCCAAGCAGGCCATGATGGCCCAGGCGAGGGTGATGCGCAGCACCCGTTGGAAGCGGACGCGCGTGCGGGATATGCGTTCGACGGTCAAGGCCGCGAAATTAGAAGAGGCTTTCTCCGGCGATGTGAAGCCTGCATCAAGCCTTCGTTGCGCCCATGTCACGCCTGCGGCGCAGTTCCAAGGGAAGCATCACGAGGTAGTACCCCTCCAGCAGCACCAGCCCGGCGATGAACAGCGCCTGCACGATGCCGTGGCCGCGCGCATCGTAGAAGAAGTCGCAGAGCATCCACGTACTGTTGGCGAGGATCCAGAGGATCACCGCGATGGCGTGGACCAGCTCGCGCCGGTCGGTGCGGCATTGCCACGCGATGAAGAAGGCCATCGCGATGGTCGGCGGCACCATCACAAGGCCGGTGATCCGGTACTCCATCAGCCAAGCCAGATCCTTCACCAGCCACAGCACGATGTGCAGGTTCTCGTTCACGCGGATGCCGGGCATCTGGATCATCAACAGCGGGTTTTGCGCAAAGGTGCGGGTGCGGACTTGAACGGTGTGCATCCACCGCTCTACCTTCACGCCATGTTCCACCGGGTGGCCGTGCTGCTGATCGCCTGTGCGCTGCTTGCGCCGCAGGCTTCGCACGCGTTCTACATCCACCTCCACGGCATCGTGACCGAGTATTTCAGCGGCGATGCCATGAAGGGTGTACAGGTGCGGCTGGTGAAGGACAGCGTGGACCGCGAAACGGTGATCACCAGCAGCAACGGCAAGTACGAGCTTTACTTGGAGCGGGGCTACGACTACCAAGTGTGGTTCCACCGCTCCGACTTGGTGACCAAGCACGTGCTGATCGACGCGCGCAAGGTGCCGCTCTTCCCCGACGTGCCCTTCTTCGACATGGACCTGCAGATGACCATGTTCGCATGGATCGATGGTTACGAGCTGGGCTTGTACATGGAACCGGTGGCGAGGGCCGAATACAAGCAGAGCGTGCGCAACCTGAGCTGGGACGTGGAGTACACCAAGGACTTCCAGTCGCGTTCCCAGCGGGCCATGGTCCACTACGAACGCGAAGTGGCCGACCGCCAGCGCAAGGCGGCGCGCAAGGGGGCGGCCGCGAAACGCACACGGCGGAAGCGGGTGATCGACTTCTGATCCGTAGTGATGGCTATGTGCTGGAATGTCGTTAGGTTGAGAGCTTCGTAGCCGAGCCTGTTCCCGCCCCGGATCGAAGGACAGGAATGCCGCTACCATCAAGGAGCTTGTCATTCCGGGCTTGACCCGGAATCGCGTGAATGCCCTTGACGTAGTGACATTGGGCTATGTGCCGGGATGGCATGCAGCCACCAGCTTCACCGCCTCCACCGCCTCCTTCACATCATGCACGCGTAGGATCGCCGCGCCGTTCACCAGCGCGATGGTGTTCAGCACCGTGGTCCCGTTCAGTGCTTCTTCCGGTCTCGTGCCCAGCACCTCATTGATCATCCGCTTGCGCGAAAGGCCCACGAGCACGGGTGCGCCGAGCGCAGCGATGCGGCCCAGCCCACGCAGCAGGGCGAAATTGTGTTCCACGGTCTTCCCGAACCCGAAGCCGGGGTCCAGCACCACGTCGGCGATGCCTGCTGCATGCGCTGCGTTCAGCCGTTCGCTGAGGAAGCGTGTCACCTCGGCCACCACATCGGTGTATGCCGGGGCGTGCTGCATGGTGGCCGGTGTGCCCTGCATGTGCATGGCGATGTAGGGCACACCCAGCGCGGCCACGGTGGGGAGCATGTCCGCATCCAGCAGGCCCGCGCCGATGTCGTTCACCAGACCCGCACCTTGCGCCACCGCCTCTTTCGCCACGTCGGCCCGCCACGTATCCACGCTCACCAATACTTCGGGGAACCGGCGATGTACCGCGTCGATCACCTTCAGCACACGCTTCAGCTCTTCCGCCGCCGTGCCCTCACCGCTGCCCGGTCGTGTGCTTTGACCGCCGATGTCGAGGATCGAGGCCCCATCGGCAAGCATGCGTTCGGCCATGCGCAGCGCCTCGTCCACATCGGCACGGCTCGCCGCGTGGAACGAATCGGGCGTGGCGTTGATGATCCCCATCACCAACGGGAACGTGGGGTGAACGAGCCGGTCCTTGATCCGCCAGGTCTGCTGCATCGCCGCGAAGTTGGGCACGCGGATCGGAACCATGGCCACGCTCTACCTTCGCCCGCCGATGGAACGCACCCTTTCCCAATACGATGCGGTCGTGGACGAGTGCATGGCGCTCTTCGCGAAGAAGGCGCACGATTACGGCACCGCGTGGCGCATCCTGCGGGTACCCAGCCTCACCGACCAGATCCTGATCAAGACGCAGCGCATCCGCACATTGCAGGAAGTGGGGGAGAGCAAGGTGGGCGAAGGCATCCGCCCCGAGCTCATCGGCATCATCAACTACGCCGCCATGGCCTTGGTGCAGATGGAGCTGGGCGTGGTGGATGCGCCGGACATCGACGCCGCACGTGCCACACGCGAAGTGCGAACCCGCATCGAGCAGGCCCGCGACCTCATGCAGCGCAAGAACCACGACTACGGCGAGGCATGGCGCAGCATGCGCGTGAGCTCGCTGGTGGACCTGATCCTGATGAAGCTCCTGCGCATCAAGCAGATCGAGGACAACAGCGGCAGCACCCTCGCCAGCGAAGGCATCGACGCCAATTTCCTCGACATCCTGAACTACGCCGTCTTCGCGATGATCCAGTTGGAAGAGGGGCGTTGAGGAGGCGGGGCCAAAACTTCCGAAAGGCTCTTCGCGCTCGCGGGATCTTGTGGCACTACTCCAACGAGAAGTGTTGGCCCGTAAACCGATGAGCGGTACCTTGGCTTTCTGATGGCACGATGTACATGGATAGAAGTGGTGCGTTCGGCTTCGAGGCCGCAGGCTTGCCTGCCGGAGCGCAGGGTCCACTTCGTGAGAATCTGCGGAGGTTTAACTCCCCTTAGGGCGCCTGGGCTAACCACCTTCCAAAGGGGCAAGGATCCTGTCACGCGATGATGCATCACCTTGCTGCGGCATACAGTTCTGTTATGGCAGCCATTGTATTGATCTCATGTGGATCAAGTGAATGCCAGCTCGCAGAAGTGAACGCTGCAAACGGCTATCCGCCGATTTCGTTGGGTGCATCCCCGTTTGGCCCATGCCTCAGCGCAGCGAAGCAACGGACTCTTCATTTCCGAGTTCATCATGAGTGCGCTACGGATCTCGCCGCCTATCAGCTCGTCATCACGATGAACTACGAAGAAGTTTAAGCCCACACAGGGTGTCCTCCCAAACCTCCGCCGGGTCTGTCCGCTGCTTTTGAGCGGACGACCCTGCGGCTTCCCGGACGTGAGCTGGATGTCCCCGCAAACTCCGGTAGAAAGACCGTGCCATCCTCCGCTTCCATTCCACACCTCTCCCGCTTTCAACTTCCGCAGGTTGATAACTACCGCCGTTCCCGAGGCATCGCCCTTTGAGGCCGGTGGTGCGCGAACATAGTTTCGCCTCCCCAGAAAACGTCGGCTTACCACGACGCCCATGCGAGCATTCATCACAGCCCTTCTGGCTGTCTGTGCGTTGACTTCCACAGCGGCCGAACTCCGCCTCCGCGGCGAGGTTACCGACCATGTCACCCGCCAGCCGCTGGGTGAGGTGCTCGTGCGTGTCTACCGTGACGGGGTGAAGGAACGCAGTTTCACCACCGGCCCGGGCGGCCGGTACAGCGTCAGTCTGCAGCGCGGTGGAGAGTACATCATCCGCTTCAGCCTGCCCGGCCATGTCACGAAGTGCTATGCCGTGGACACCAAGGGACCGGCCTGGGAGAACGACAAACGTGAGGTGTCGGTGGATGTGGAGATGACCTTGTTCGAGAAGGTGCCGGATCTGGACCTCTCGTTCTTCGACATGCCGATGGGGCTGGCGCGGTTCTGCCCGATGACGGGTTTCCTGAAATGGGACAAGGCCTATGAGGAGCGGATAGCGCCGGAAGTGAGCCGCCTGATGGCCGAGGTGCGCTTGCGCCGCGAAGCCTCGCAGGGTGTGACGGCAGGGGTGGGGGATTGAGAAGCAGTTGTCAGGAGGCGGTTGTCAGTTGTCAGGAAATGCCTCCTTCCGCAACTTCGATGGGTGCCAGTAGTCCGTTGTTAGGGAATGCTCGTCTCCGCAACTTTGGGATGGAACGGATCCTCCCGTGCGGCAGCGTCCACCAAGGAGCCTGACAACTGACCACCGACAACTGACCACCGACACAACCCCTTTCCACGATCCCTTCTTCCTAAACCCTTGTTAACGGAGTGGCTCCGCGCTGGGCTCCGGCTATTTTCGCCGTCCACGGCTCCGCACCAGCGGCGTGCCGTGCGGTAACATGCGCATCCTCATCCTCTTCTCCCGGCTCTTCGTGGGCTCGTTGTTCATCGTCAGCGGTCTCATCAAGGCCAACGATCCGCTGGGCTTCTCCTATAAGTTGGAGGAGTACTTCGCCGAGAGCGCGCTCAACATGCCGTTCTTGGAGCCTTTCTCGTTGTTCCTTGGCGCGCTGGCCTGCATCGCCGAGGTCGTGCTGGGCTTCGCGGTGCTCTTCGGCGGGCGCATGAAACTGGCCACGTGGGCGCTGCTGCTGCTCACCCTATTCTTCGGCTGGCTCACAGCCTACACCGCCACATGCGACCCCAGCGATGTGTACACCGTGATGGTGAACGGCCAGCCGGTGGAGCGCAGCGTGACCTGTGTGACCGACTGCGGCTGCTTCGGCGATGCCATGAAAGGCTCCATCGGCCGCAGCCTCACCCCGTGGGAGAGCTTCAGCAAGGACATGGTGCTGCTCGTCTTCATCATCCCGCTCTTCATCTTCCGCAAGCGCATCACGTGGAACACTGCGGCGGACGATCAGATCCTGCTGCCGCTCGGTCTGTTGATGGTGATCGGGTGGAGTGCGGTCTTCACGTGGTACGGCCCGGTATGGTTCACGGTGATCGGCTTCGCGGGTTACCTCGCCATCAAGCGGTTCGTTCAAGGTGCCAAGGCCGAGTGGGTCGCTGCGGGCTGGATCACCCTGCTCTCCATCGTCTTCACATGGTACAACTACGCGCACCTGCCCATGCGCGATTACCGTCCGTATGCGGTGGGGAAGAGCATCATGGAGCAGATGGAAAGCGCCCGCCCGCCGGTGAACCGCACGTTCGTGAGCTACCGCAACAAGACCACCGGCGAGGTGACGGAATACGACACCACGAAGCCCTATCCGTGGGACGATGACAACTTCGAGAACGTGCCCAACAGCACGCGCATCGAAGTGATCGATCCCGGCGTGCCCTCGCAGGTGCAGGATTTCCGCCTGACGGATGCGGAGGGCTACGACCTCACGGGCAGCATCCTCAATGAAGAAGCGCCGGTGCTGCTGGTGATGATCTACAACGTGGAGAAGACCGACCGCTCGTGCCTGCCGGCGATCAAGACCTTGGTGGAGGCGGCGAACGCGAAGGGCTGGTACGCGTACGGCATCACCGCGAGCGATTTTGGCAAGGGCGAGCAGTTCCGCCACGAGCACCAGCTGCCCTTCGAGATCATGCAGTGCGACGAGAAGACCATCAAGACCGCTATCCGGAGCAATCCCGGTGTGATGCTGTTGCAGCAGGGCACCGTGCGTGGCCTGTGGCATTGCAATGATGTGCCCGCGTTCGCGGAGGCTGCGGCGTTGGTGCAGTAGGGGGGAGGCTGTTGTCGGTTGTCAGGGCGCAGTTGTCAGGAAATGCCTGCTGTGGGTGGCTTCTGTGTGAAGCCCACAGGTGGCAGTGACACCAAGGGGTTTGTCTGTGGCTATGGTGTGTACAGGTCTTTCAAAGGGCCAAAGGCCCGTGACATACCAGCCCATGGCAACGCCATGGGTCATGGTTACGCGAAGGAGCAAAGGGCTGAAGGCCCGATACATCCCCTCCGATATGTGTCGGGCCTTCAGCCCTCCGCGAACACGACCGCGTTACCAGCCCATGGCAACGCCATGGGCTGGTAACGCGGTCGGACCTTCAGTCCTCCTAGCTCCGATCCGAGATGTCACCCCGCAGTCTGTTTGCCGACCTTTAGGTTTGTCGGCGGTCTGACAACTGACCACCGACAACTGACAACTGCGCCCTGACAACCGACAACTAATATACCTTCGGCGTATGCGCCGGTTACGATCCTTCCTATCCGCAATATGCGTGGCAGCGGTGATCCCCGCAGTGGCGCAGGTCTCCGGCGATATCGGTAAGGACCGTATGATGCTCTTCGGTGTGGTGACCGAGGACAAGGGAGGTGCTGACATGCGCAACGTGTGCGTGCGGCTCTACACCGATTCGGTCGCGGGCGATTCCGTCTTCACCGATGCCATGGGCAAGTACCAGCTCTTCATCCCGCTGAAGGGTGTCCACCGCTTGGTCTACTCCATGGATGGCTACCACCGCAAGGTGGTGCAGGTGGATGCCAGCGGCGAAATGGACGAGGCCGCGCGCAAGCAGGAATGGAACATGCGGGTGGACATCAGCTTGGTGCAGGCCACGCTGGCGCTGCCCGATGAACTGCTGGATACGCCGGTGGGGAAGGCCGAATGGCAGCCCGAAATGCGCGAGTTCAAATGGGACCAGCCCTACACCGAACGCTACAAGCTGCGCTACAAGCAGGCAGTGAAGGCGGCGGGGAGGAAGTGAGTGAAAGAGGTCTAATGAAGCAATGGAGGAATGACGCAATGAAGCAAAGGTGTCTCTGAAGAACGCCCGCGCTATGCCTGATAAGCTCGCTGGTACCACCCTTTGCTCCATTCCTCTGCTCCATTTGTCCTGTCCATGCCCTTCACCCCCTTTTGCAAACAGTTTCTAATGGTATGAGCGGACCGATCTGTTGATATTGCCGGTGATGTGGAGGCGGAAAGCCCCCCGCGCGGGCGCATCTTTGCGGGCATGCGCAAGATCGTAGCAGGCAACTGGAAGATGCACAAGGACCGCGACGAGGTATCGGCCTTCATTGCGGCATTGAAGAACGTACCTGTGCCCACGGATGTGGAGGTGGTCATCGCTCCGCCGTTCCCCTTCCTCGCCGCAGCAGCGGAGCAGGCGGCGGGAAGCCTCATCACCGTGGCGGCGCAGAACTGTCACCAGAAGAGCCACGGCGCATACACCGGCGAAGTGAGCGCGCCCATGCTGAAGAGCATCGGTGTGAAGGCGTGCATCGTGGGCCACAGCGAGCGCCGCCAGTATTTCGGCGAGACGGATGAAGCTGTGGGGGAGAAGATCGCCGCGCTGCTGGAGCAGGGCATCACACCCATCTACTGCTGCGGCGAACTGAAGGAGGATCGCGTGGGCGGGAAGCACTTCGAGGTGGTGGCCGCACAGATGAAGGCCGCCCTTGGTGCGCTCACCAACGATCAGTTGAAGCGCATCGTGATCGCCTATGAGCCGGTATGGGCCATCGGCACCGGACTTACCGCGACCGCCCAACAGGCGCAGGAGATGCACGCGCACATCCGCACGCTGCTCGCCACGCATGGCGCCGATGTGGCAGCCCATGTTCCCATTCTCTACGGCGGCTCCTGCAAGCCCGACAACGCTGCCGAGCTCTTCGCCAACCCCGACGTGAACGGCGGCCTCATCGGCGGAGCCGCGCTCGACATCAACCAGTTCAGCGAACTCATCCGCATCGCCGGAGCGCAGTGAACAGGAACAAGACCGATCGCATCATCAGCCGATCAGCTAATTAGGGATCAACCGATCAGTTAATCACTTTGCCCTACACCCGCGTCTCCTTCCTCATCGCTCCGGTGGATCCGTGGCGCGACATCCTCATGATCGAACTCGGCGAGCTCGGCTACGACAGCTTCGAGGAGACCACCGGCGGCTTGGACGCCTACATCGCGGACGGGCAATTCGACGTGAATGCGTTGCAGAAGCTCCTCACCCTGCGCGATCCGCACGTCACCGTGTCGTGGTCCGTGTCGAAGCTCGAGGCCCGCAACTGGAACGCCGAATGGGAAAGTAGTTTCCAGCCCGTTGAAGTGGGCAGGGAAGTACGCATCCGGGCCGAGCATCACCCCGCTGCCGAAGGCTTCACGCACGAGCTGGTCATCCATCCGCGCATGGCTTTCGGCACGGGGCATCACGCCACCACGCGCATGGTGGTAAGGGGGATGCTTGGGCGGGAGGCCACTGGTGGTCGCTTCGCACATGGGTTGAAGGATACGCTCGTGTGCGATCTCGGCTGCGGTACCGCCGTGCTCGCCATCCTCGCCGAGCGCATGGGCGCGAAGGAGGTCCGTGCCATCGACATCGACGAGCAGGCGGTGCTCAACGCCCGCGAGAACGTGGAGCGCAACGGTTGTACCCGCATCACTGTGGAAAAGGGCGTCGCCACCGCGCTCGAAGGCCACGCCTACGACATTATTTTGGCCAACATCGAACGTAACACCCTGCTTGATGCCATGGGCCTGATGGCCGGTGCCATGCGGCCCGGCGCGGCGCTGTTCCTCAGCGGCTTCATCGTGGCCGATCGTCCGCTGCTCGCCGCTGCGGCGGAGGCGCATGGCCTGCTGCTGGCGGAGCACCTCGAAGAAGGGGAATGGTCCTTGCTCGGTTGTCGCAAACGCCCGGTCGAATGAATCTGCTCCGCTCTGTCTCCCGTGTGTTCCCGGTGATGCTGGCCGTCCTGTTCGTGCAGGGCCGCACCGCCGCGCAGACCAAGGTGTTCTCCAACGATCAGGCCCTGTTCCTGCAGGAGATGACCGCCTTCATCGTGGAGGCCGACAAGAAGGAGGGGCGCCCGTTCATGGAGCAGACCTTCGCGCCCGTATGGAACGGCCCGTACTACAGCGCCGCACAGCGCACACGCATCGTGGAGGTGGCCAACTTCATGCTGAAGAAGCGCTTCGATGCCTTCCCGCACTTCCGCGATTACCTCGGTGCCATCGCCGCCTTCCCCAACGGTGGCCGCAGCGGTGCCGAGTTCGATGCGTGGATGCAGGGCATGGACAAGTTGGTGCAGAGCGGGCGCAAGCAGAACGTGGTGGCCTTCATCGCCACCTGCGCCAACCTGTTCAAGGACAACACCATGTTCTCCAGTGCCAGCACCAAGTGGCGCAGCCGGTCCTCCAAGTTCACCTTCGAGTTCGATTCCATCCCCAAGATCGTGTTCCCGAAGGCGGACCTCGTGTGTTCCGCCAAGGGCGACAGCGCCGTGATCCTCGCCACCAGCGGCACCTACCTGCCCACGATGGAATTGTGGAAGGGCGTGGGTGGCAAGGTCACATGGGAGCGCGCGGGCCTGAAACCCACCGCCACCTTCGCCGAGTGGGCGCACCGGTACGAGATCAAGATGAAGAGCGCGGCCTTCGAGGTCGATTCCGTGCAGTTCAACGATCCGTACTTCGAGCGCACTTTGCTCGGAAAGATCAGCGACAAGGTGCTTGCCAACGTGGAGGAGAAGACCGCCAGCTACCCGCGCTTCGAGAGCTACGACCGGCGGATGAAGATCCGCGACATCGCCGAGGGCATCGACTTCGAGGGCGGCTTCACCATGCAGGGCGCCAAGTTGCAGGGCTATGGCACCAAGGAGGAACCGGCCTTCATGACCTTCTACCGCGACAAGCGCCCGTTCATCATCACGCGCGGCCTCTTCTTCAGCATCGAGCCCGAGCGCATCACCAGCGATGATGTGGCCCTTCAGCTCCTGCTGGAGAAGGACTCCATCCATCACCCCAGTGTGAGCATGCGCTTCATCAAGGGGAAGAAGCAGCTTTCGCTGATCAAGAAGGACGAGGGGTTGGGCAAGGCACCGTTCTACGATACCTACCACCAGCTCGACATGTACTTCGAGACCATCACGTGGAAACAGGGCGACCCGCTGCTGGAACTGGGCAACCTGCAGGGCAGCACACAGACCAAGGCGAGCTTCGAGAGCTTCGACTATTTCCAAGAGAAGCGCTACATGGCCATGCTCGGGATCGACGCGGTGCATCCGCTCGTGCGCCTGAACGACTTCAGCAAGCAGAACGAGGGCCGCTTCTACGCGCAGGAGTTGGCCGTATTCAGCAAGATGCAGAAGCAGGCCGTGGTGCCCATGCTGATCGACATGGCGAACAAGGGCTACCTGAAGTTCGATCCCGAGACGGAATGGGTGGAGACCACGCCGCGCCTGCGCCAGCACATCCTGAACAGCGCGGGCAGGCAGGACTACGACGTGCTGCAGTTCAACAGCAATGCCGAGGGTGCCAATGCCACGGTGAACCTGCTGAACTACGACCTCGCCATCATGGGTGTGGCGCGCATCGTGGTGAGCGATTCGCAGGATGTGAAGATCTTCCCCAGCGGCAGGCAGGTCACCGTGAAGAAGGGCCGTGACTTCACCTTCGGTGGAAGCGTGCAGGCGGGCAAGCTCCAGTTCTACGGCAAGGAATACTATTTCCACTACGACCCCTTCGTGATCGACCTGCTGAACGTGGACAGCGTGAGCTTCATGGCCGACAGCTTCGAGAAGAACGAGCAGGGCGAGCGCACACGGGTGCGTGTGAAGAACGTGCTGGAACAGGTGACCGGCACATTGGAGATCGACGAGCCCAGCAACAAGAACGGCCTGCAACAGGTGAAGGGGCCTGACGGCAAAATGACCGCGCGCTACCCGCAGTTCCCCAAGTTCAACAGCACCAAGGAGAGCTACGTGTTCTACGACAAGCGATCCACGCAGCGCGGCGTGTACAAGCGAGACAAGTTCTACTACCGCAGCGATCCCTTCATGCTGGACAGCTTGGACAATTTCACCAACGCGGGCCTCAACTTCACCGGCACGCTGGTGAGCGGCGGCATCTTCCCGGACATCAAGGAGCCGCTTGGGTTGCAGCCCGATTACGCGCTCGGCTTCGTGCGCAAGACAGGCGATGGCGGCATGCCGCTCTACGGGAAGAAGGCGAAGTTCACCGACGAGATCACCCTCAACAGCCGCGGCCTGCAAGGGAAAGGGGAGATGGAATACCTCACCACCACCCTGCGATCGAAGGCGCTGGTGTTCTGCCCGGACAGCACCTTGGGCCGCGCCGATACGCTGTTCAACAAGTCCAGCACCACGGCAGGCAAAGTGCCTGATGTGCGCGGGGCGGATCTCTTCGTGCGGCTGGAACCGGCCAACGATGTGCTGCGCAGCGAGAAGCTGAAGAAGCCCATGGTGATGTACGGCGATCAAGCCTATCTCCACGGCCTCACGGACCTGAAGCCTTCGGGCATGACAGGCGCGGGCCTCGTGGATTTCAAGAACGCCACATTGTCGTCGAAGCTCTTCCAGTTCACCACCATGCAGGTGCATGCCGACACTTCGGATTTCCGCCTGACCGAGGGTGACACCGCCAGCATCGCCTTCAAGACCGACAACGTGAACGCCACCGTGAAGCTCGACGAGCGCGTGGGTGAATTCGTGAGCAACGGCAGCGAGACCAAGGTGGAGTTCCCGGTGAACCAGTACATGTGCTTCATGGACCGCTTCAAGTGGTACATGGATCAGGGCGACATCGAACTGGAAAGCGACCGCACCGCAGCGGTGGGCAACGAGGATCTCCAACTTTCCGGTTCCAACTTCATCAGCACCCGGCCCGATCAGGATTCGCTCAGCTTCATGGCACCGAAAGCGCGGTACGATCTGAAGAAGCATCTGATCACCGCCAACGATGTGCAGTACATCCAAGTGGCCGATGCGCTCGTCACACCCGACAGCATGCGCGTCCGTATACGCCGCAACGCCGTGCTGGATCCCCTGAACAACGCCGTGATCACCGCCAACTACGTCACCCGGCACCACCGCATCTACAACGCCACGGTGGACATCAAGGCAAGGCGCCGCTACACCGCGACGGGCGACATCGACTACGTGGACGAGGATCAGAAGAGCTTCAGGATCGCGCTCAACGAGATCAAGGTGGATACCGGCCTGCAGACCGTGGCACGCGGCCGCATCACCAAGGAGCAGGACTTCCGCCTGAGCCCGGCCTTCGACTTCTTCGGCGATGTATCGCTCACCGCGAGCATCAAGGAGCTCACCTTCTCCGGCAGCACACGCATCCAGCACGGCTGCGAAGGGCTTGCGAAGAACTGGATGAAGTTCAGCGGGCCGATCGATCCGTTGGAAGTGTTCATCCCCGTGGCCGATACCTTGTACGATGACCAGAGCGCGCTGATCGGTGCCGGTGTGCGCCTCACCGACGAGGATCCCTTCAAGGTATACGGCACCTTCCTGAGCCGCGTGGCCGACCCCAAGGACCGCGCTGTGATCGGTGCGCGCGGGCTGCTCTTCTACGACAAGGCGCGCAAGGAATACATGATCTCCAACAAGGACAAGATCCGCAAGCGTGACATGCCCGGCGATCTCGTGAGCCTCGCCGTGGACAATTGCGTGATCCTCGGCGATGGCCGCATCAACCACGGCGTGGACCTTGGCCGCATCAGCCTGACCAACGTGGGCGGTCTGCGTTACGAGACCGACGGCGCCAAGCTCACCACCGAGGAGGTGATGATCCACGATTTCTTCTTCCACGATAATGCCTTGGAGCGGATGGCTGCGGAAATGCTGGCCTACCCGGACCTCAAGCCCGTGGACATCACCAAGACCTACTACGAGCGCATGCTCCGCGAAGTGCTCGGCTTGGAGCGATCCGACAAGCTCATCAGCGAGCTCAGCATCAAGGGCGAGATCAAGAAGCTGCCCGATGAACTCGTGAAGCCGCTGGTGCTCGCTGATGTGAAGATGCGTTGGGATGGCCCCGAGCAGAGCTGGGTCAGCGACGGCCCCATCGGCATCGCCAGCATCCTGAAGAAACCCATCTACCGCTACGTGAAGGGCAAGGTGCATCTGGAACGCAAGCGCAGCGGCGACATCATGACGATCTACCTCGCCATGGACGACCAGACCTACTACTTCTTCCAATACACGCGGAACTACCTGTACGCGTACAGCAGTGATGCCACCTTCAACACCATGCTGAGCGAACTGAAGGATGACAAACGCAAGCTGGACGCCGACAAGGGGCAGGCCGCGTACCAGTTCATCCTCACGAACAAGAAGAAGGTGGACGACTTCCGCGAACGATTCGGACTTTGAACGATGGACTTCCCTTGGGTGTACGGCATAGCATCGGTACTGATCGCATACCTGATCGGCAGCATCCCCACCAGCGTGTGGTGGGGCAGGGCCTTCTTCGGGGTGGACGTGCGCGAGCATGGCAGCCGCAACGCCGGTGCCACCAACACCTTCCGGGTGCTGGGGCCGAAGGCGGGCGTGCCCGTGCTGCTCATCGACATCCTCAAGGGCTTCCTGCCCGTGCGGCTGCTGCCCAACTTCACCGACCTCGAACCCGACACTGCGCCGTGGATGTGGTTCCGCGTGGCATTGGTGGGCGCGGCGGTCATCGGCCACCTGTATCCGGTCTTCGCGGGCTTCAAGGGTGGCAAGGGTGTAGCCACGTCGCTGGGTGGTGTGCTGGCGGTACATCCGGGCGCGGCGGCCATCTGTGTGCTGGTCTTCGCGGTGGTGTTCCTGCTCTCGCGCTACGTCTCGCTGGGTTCGTTGTGCGCGGCGGTGGCCTTCCCGCTGGCGGTGGTCCTCGTGTACAAGGAGTTCAGCCCGGTGAAGATCGGCTTCGCCGTGGTGCTGTGCCTGCTCGTGTTCTACACGCACCGCGAGAACATCGGACGATTGCTGCGAGGGGAGGAGAACCGGATGTCGCTGGCTGGCGGAAGAACCCATCCCCATGAAACACAAGGCCGCGGCACGGCGTAAAAGCGCCCACTCTTCGTGATGACCCGCACAACGGGCATACTATTCTGCATGCTGTGTACCCTGTTCGCGAAAGCGCAGGGCGATCAACAGGTGCGCGCCAAGGCCGACGGGCTCTTCAATGAGAAGAGCTACGTGGAGACCCTGCCGCTCTACAGCCAGCTCGTGAGCCTTGCCCCGGCGGATCGTGTGCTCAACTACAAGTTCGGCACCTGCCTGCTCTTCGGCGGCACCGACAAGGACAAGGCCATCGGCCACCTCAAGTTCGCCACGCAGGATCCCTCCATACCGCCCGATGCGTGGTACTGGCTGGGCCGCGCCTACCACCTCAGCTACCAGTTCAAGGATGCCCTCACCGCCTATCAACGCTATCAGGGAACCGGCAGCAAGAAGGAGCTGGAAGGCTTCCCCATCGCCGCGCTCGACAAGCAGTGCCGCAACGGCATGAACCTGCTGAGCAACCTCAAGGAGATCACCGTACACAGCAGGGTGGAGGCCGATGACACCGAGTTCTTCCGCTTCTACGAACTGGGCGACATCGGTGGGAAGATCGTGGTGCTGCCCGAGGAACTGAAGACGCCGCTGGACAAGAAGAGCAAACGCCGCACGCTGGTGTACCTCCCGGAGAAGGGCGGCCCCATCTACTACGCCAGCTACGGAAAGGACGGCAAGACCGGCCTCGACATCTACCGTACCGAACTGCTCTCCAACGGCACCTTCGCCACGCCGGTGAAGCTGGCCGGTTATGTGAACACCGATCAGGACGAGGATTACGCTTTCCTGCACCCCGACGGCCGCAACTTCTACTTCAGCAGCAAGGGCCACAACAGCATGGGCGGCTACGATGTGTTCCGCTCGGCCTACGACAAGGTGTCCGAGACCTTCGGCCCGCCCGAGAACCTCGATTTCGCCGTGAACACGCCCGACGACGACGTGTTCTATATGACCGATGCCGAGAACAAACAGGCATGCTTCGCCAGCGCGCGGGGCAGCAAGCAGGGCAAGTTGCACGTGTACCGCGTGGCCACTGCACAGGTGCCCGTGGTGGTCACCGTCATGAAGGGTACCTACGCCAGCGCCTTCGATCAGAACGACCGCAAGGCGCACATCATGGTGGAGGATGCCGTCACGCGCGAGCGTGTCGCCAATGTGCGCACGGACATCAACGGCTCGTACGTGCTCGCACTGCCGCGCAGCGGGAAGTTCCGCTACCTCGTGGAATGCGGCCCCACTGGCCGCACGCACACCGGCGTGGTGGATGTGCCGCGCGCCACCAGCGCACGTGCCTTCCGGCAGGAACTGGAGCTCACCCGCAAGGGCGATCAGGAGGAACTCGTCATCCGCAACTACTTCGACACGCCGCTGGAAGAGGACATGATCGCCCTGATGATGGACGAGATCAAGCGTCGTGCGCGCCTCGATGTCACCGGCGATCGTCCTGCGGCCACCGAACAGCCCGCCCCGGAACCCGCTGGCGACGTGCTTACACAGGCCGGGTTCTCCGGTGATGTGACGGAAGCGAAGGCGGTGCAACTGGCGAAGGACGACGCCCGTGGACTGGAGGATCTTACCAAGGCGCTGGACGGCCAGAGCGCGGCGGCGTACATCATCGCGAAGGATGCCGCCACTGCTGCGGAACAGGCGGCAAGGGAAGCCACCGTGGCGGCGGAGAAAGCGAACGCCGCGACCGACGAAGCCACGCGCAATGCGCTGATGAAGGAGGCCGCCCAGCTCCGCCAGCAGTCGCGCACGGTCAATCTCCGCGCCCGTGCTGCCTATCATGCGGCACAGGGTATCGATGCGGAACGTATGGCGGTGCAGCAGCGCGCGAACACGGCAGCCCGGCTCGCCACCGATCTGGAGCAGGCGGTAGCCACCGGAAAGCAGGAGACCACGCTGGCCCATCTGCGCACGCTGAAGGAACGCCTCGATACCAAGGCAGGGCCGGAAGGGGATGTCCCGCTGGCCGAGCGCACACGCCGCACCCTCGCCGAACAGGAGAAGGAGGCTGCCCGCCGCATGAGCATGGCCACGGCCAAGCGCGCAGAGGAGACCGAACTGGCCGACCGCATCGAACGGGCGAAGCGCGAGCGTGATGCCGCGAAGAACAAGGCCCGCAAGGATGAACTGTCGCGCACCATCGCCGAGCAGGAGCAGCAACTGGCCTACCTCCATGCCGAGGTGGAGGGCGCCTTCAACACGGCGCGCGAGCACGAGATGGGCACTGCCGTGATGCGCGGACAGCACTCGCTCACCCACCACCTGTCCACACAGCCCGCTTCGGGTGGAAGCAAGGCGCCCACGAAGGAGGAGATCGCCGGTCTGGGCCAGCGCATCGCAGGCAACGATTCCCGCATCGCATCCATTCCGGTTGATGCCCGCTTCGACGGCAACTTCGCCGAACCTGCATCCGCCGTGGAAGCCCGTTCCTTCAACTGGCAGCTTGCCGGGCCGGACGCGGTGCTGGCCGCAGGCGCGGTGCCGACGCAGAGCATGGCGCGCGATGGCCGCAACGATGCCGTACACGCCGATGGCCGCACCGCCACCATCCCTGCCCGTTCCGCTTCAGGGGAGGTGCGCAGTGCCGAGGTGCCCGATGTGCCGGTGAGCACGGGCGATGAACTCGTCAACGCGGGCCGCACGATCGGAGAGGTGCGTGAGGATGCTGCGGTCAATGATCCATCTTCTGCTGGCACTGCTTCCGGTGGGCAGGCGTCAGGTCGTGCGCAGAACAGCGATGCACATGCGGCAGGCACCACAGAGGGAACATCTGCCACCGATGTCGCCGCAGCACAACAACGGATCCAGCCGGTCGGTCAGGGAAACTCGGGTACGGCTTCGGGATCGACACAGCACAACGAAGCGCGTACGGTGGGAGAGGGTGCTTCAACAGGCACCACGGCAACCGATGTGGCAACTTCCCGGCAACAAGGGAACGCGGTGGATGGTCAACAGACCACAGGCAGCACCACACGGCAGAACCCGAATGCACATGATCTCGCTTCGGCTGGAATTTCCACCGCAGCCGGGACCGATGCTGTGGATGCACAGGGTGAACGGCACAGTGCATCATCCACGGATGCAGGCGAGGCGGCACAGTCCGCAACGGCTGATGCTTCGTCCAGTGGCGACACCTTCCTGCTCGAGAACGAGAAGGCCGAACTGCAGCAGGCCATCGCTGCCGAGCGCAACGCCGCCCGCCGCGATGAACTGCGCGCCCGCCTCAGCGTGGTGGAGCAACGCCTGAGCGCCGCCGCCACACAAGCCGACGAGGCTGAGGCAGCGGAAAGCGAGATGAGCATCGACGGGGTGGACATGCAGCGCACGCCGATCACCTTCTTCCCCACGACGAAGGACAACGACATCATCACCCTCGTGTACCCGAACTACGAGAGCGACAAACGCAAGCTGGGTTCGCTGTCCGATCCGGTGGCGCGTGCCGAAGGGCTCAGTGGTCTTGAACTGATGCTCGCCGACAGCCTGCGCGGTGAAATGGTGCGTCAAGCCGCCGTGCTGGAGCTTGCACCGCAGCAGGGCGCGAACGTGTTGCCGAAGATCGAGCGCCTGCGCCTCATGCGGCAGACACGCATACAGGAGGCTGATCGCATCACGCGCGAAGCGGCCGCAGCCGGGCAACTGGCCGAAGAGACACCGCGCGAGGGCCTATCACGCACGGCCTCCCGTGCAACCTACCCCGCCGGGCAGAACCCCGTTACGGACCGCTTCATCTTCATCCCGGACGATCGTCAGGAAGTGTACACCAGCAAGGTGGAACATCGTTCGCCCAAAGTGGCCGAGGCCGTGGCCGCCAAGGATGCCGATCTGGAGCGTATGCGCAGCCTCGACGACCGCATCGATGCCATCGAGGTCACCTTGGAGGGCCTGCCACGCAAGGAGTACGAGAAGAAACGCCGCGAGGCCGACAAGCTGATCGACGAGCGCATGATCCTCCGCACCGAGCTCGGCCAGCGATCGGCTTTCCTGACCAAGGAGGAGTGGCGCACCGCTGCGGACAGCCTGAAGGGGATCGACAAGCGCGTGACTGCGCTCGGGCTGGCTCCGAACGAAAGCCTCCTGCTCATGTCACAAGGCATGCGCACCAACGCCACCACGCGCTATGCCGAGGCGGAGGCCATGCGGAAGAGGGCCGACCGCAGCGAGGACATCATGCTGCGCGACAGCCTGCTGCGCTCGGCCTACGGCATGGAACTCGAAGCCCTGCACGAGATGGACCGCTCCATCACCGTGAAGACCTACCTGCTCGGCGACCAGTTCAAGCGCGGCGAGTCACTGGCGTATGATGAAGTGGCCCGCCGTGTGCTGGGCATCACCGATGAGCCGGTGCCCGCCATCGCTTCGTCCATCCCCACAGGCCGTGCGGATGCTGCGGATGGCCGTGTGGCGGTGACAGGAGAGGAGGCGCGTGTTGCAACCACCGACCCCGATGTGCAGGATGGCGCGACCGTCACTGCGATACAGGAACGACCCACACCCGTGGATCGTTCCGAGACTGTGGACGGACAACAAGCGACGAACACCGCAGGTGAAGGCAGCGGCACGATGGATCCGCGCGTGACCGATGCTGCGCCGAACACATCGGAAGCGGATGCCGCCGCCATCCGCCGTGCGCGTGAAGAAGCCATCGCCTTGGCGGAGCGCACCGAAGGCACGCTGCCACACTCGGCCCGCGCACCGGCACAGCTCTACGAGAACTACCTGACCGGGGAAACGGTCATGCTGAAGGTGGAGGCATTGGATCCCGCGCTCGACAGCGATCTGTTGTCCATCCGCAAGGAGCAGGCCGCCCGCGAAAGCGCCGAACTGGAGCAGCGCTCCCTTGCGCTGACCGATCGCGCAGCGGCCATGGAGGACAGCGCCACCACTGCGCGCAAGCGGGACCGCGAACGCTTGGAACTGCTCGCCATCCGCACACGCGCCGAGGCCGATTCCTTGCACGACCACTCACTGGTGCGGGCCGAGGATGCCCGCGCATTGGAACTGCAGCAGCGCGACGCCGCTCAAGCGAAGCAGTTGCGCGATCGCTTGGTGAAGTACTACTACCTCTCCGGCGAGGAACAGACGGCCGTGCTGGACGATCAGGACTTGAGCCGCTACTTCCAGATGAAGGCCCGCGCGCTTGAACAACTGGATGCCGCCGCCGATGCCGAAGCCTCCGCCCGCGCCAACCGCCAGCTTGGCGAAGTGCTGCGCAAGGAGGCCGATGCCGTGAGGGCAGGGGAGGCCGGAGGGACCGCCCGCCGCGAAGTGCTGTACGGCCGCGCCGAGATGCTTTCCGCACGTGCGGATTCATTGAGCAACATCGCCGCCCGCCTGCGTGGTGCCGCCAACATCAACGAAAGTCAGGCCGGGGTGATCCTGCAAGGCATGCCTGCGGACCGCTCCACCGAGTGGATGGCCATGGAGATGCGCACGCGCCGCACCGAGCTCATGCTGGCGCAGGCCGAACAACGCACGCCGGTGGTGGCCAGCCAAGAACAGGGCAGGGGCGGCTCCGTGGCGGCCAACGAGCGTGAGCGTTCCACTCCTGCAGGCAGTGCGCCTCCCACCCGTAACATCGCACCGCCCTTCGGCACCGACCAGCGCAGCGAACGCCCGGCTGTGGCACGCCCCATCGCGGAGATCCCCGCCGCCAACGCGCCGGAAATGGTCTTCCCCGAAGTGCTCGTCAACGACATGTTCGAGTTCCGCCCCACGGGTGAGCGCAAGCCCGCCGCCATCGCCATGGATGCGCGCCTGCCTTCGGGCATCGTCTTCAAGGTGCAGATCGGCGCCTTCCGTTCGCCCATCTCCGAAGAGAACTTCAGCGACATGACCCCGGTGATGGGCGAGCACACACCGAACGGGTTCATCCGCTACACGGCAGGCCTCTTCACCGGGTTCCAGCAGGCGGCCCGCGCCAAGGACCGTGTGCGCGACCGTGGCTACCGCGATGCCTTCGTGGTGGCCTACCGCGATGGCGTGCGCATCCCCTTGGGTGAAGCCATGCGCGAGGCCCGCGCTGCGGAACAGGGTGCCATCGCTGCGAACGCCCCGGCAGGGGCGCCGCCCGCCACAGCTACGGGAGGCGCTTCCGGCGCAGGCCGCACCGCTTCCACGGTGGCATCCACACCGCCAACGGCCACGGCATCCGGTGTGGCGCGCGAGCCGGGGAACACCGTGCTGGAACCGGTGCGCACCAGCACGGGTGGCACGGAACCATCCGCCGTGCTGATCCAGCGTCCCCTCGATACACCGGCCGCTCCGGTACCGGCTCCTGCCGTCACCACCGAACAGATCCTCGCGAAATACCCGGCCACCGCCGAAGCCATCGTGGGATCCTTCGTGCCCGAAGCAGGCGCGGCGGATTACTACAACGTGCCCGGTGCCGCACCGGCCGCGCAGGTGGAGACCATCAAGGGCCTCTTCTACACGGTGCAGGTGGGCGTGTACAGCAAGCCTGTGGCGCTGGACAAGCTCTTCAACCTCACGCAGCTCAACAGCGAGCGCACCGAAACGGCCAAGATCCGCTACACCACCGGCCGCTACACCGATCCCGAGCAGGCGCGCGTGCGCAAGGACCAGTCCGTGGCCCTCGGCGTGAAGGACGCCTTCGTGACCGCCTACCTCAACGGCAAGCGTATCCCCATGCAGGAAGCGGCGGCGCTGTTGCAGCAGTTCGGTACGGAGATCTTGGCCCGGCCCTGATGATCCGCAAGAGCAGGGGCAGCTGGCAGGAGCAATGCCTCCTGCACTTGCCCCTGCCAACTGCCCCTGCATCACCAAGGTGACCTCACCGCCGTACTTTCGTCCCATGCCCATGCGCGCGTCGCTCACCCCCGAGGAACTCCTCCTCGAAGAGGTCATGCTGGAACTCGGCCCGGTCCGTGAGATCGTGGTACACAACGATGACGTGAACACCTTCGACCATGTGATCGCTTCGCTGGTGGAGGTCTGCGACCACGAGCCCATACAGGCCGAGCAATGCGCATGGATCGTACACAACAACGGCAAATGCAGCGTGAAGCGCGGCACCTACGACCAGTTGGAGGCGCGCTGCCATGCACTTCAACAACGCGGCCTGTCGGCCGTCATCCAATGAACATGGGAACCAAGGGCCTGCTGCTGCTGGCCGGTATCGTCGTATTGGAAGCCTGCTCCAAGGTGCCTGTCACCGGGCGCCGCCAGTTCAACGTGGTGGGCACCTCGCAGATCGCCTCCATGGTGAACACGCAGTATCAGGAGACGTTGCAGAGCAGCAGTATCCTGCCTGCGAGCGATCCGCGCACGCAGATGGTGCGCAGTTGCGGCCAGCGGATCGCCACCGCTGTGGAAACCTTCCTCAACAACAACGGCATGCAGGAGCGCGTGGCCGAATTCAACTGGGAGTTCAACGTGGCCGACGACCCCACGGTGAACGCCTGGTGCATGCCCGGCGGCAAGGTGCTGTTCTACACCGGCATCCTGCCCATCACCAAGGACGAGACCGGCTTGGCCGTGGTGATGGGGCACGAGGTGGCCCACGCCGTGGCCCGCCATGGCAACGAGCGCATGAGCCAAGGCATCCTCGCCCAAGGCGCAGGCATGACGCTGGACATCCTCACCAGCGAGAACCCCGGGCTGGCGCGCGACCTGTTGATGCAAAGCGTCGGCATCGGCTCGCAGTTGGGCATGCTGGCATACAGCCGCTCGCACGAAACGGAAGCCGACAAGATGGGCCTGATCTTCATGGCGATGGCCGGATATGACCCGCGCGAGGCTCCCGCGTTCTGGGAGCGCATGAGCGCAGGCTCCGGCGGACAGGCACCGCCCGAACTGCTGAGCACGCACCCCAGCGACCAGCGCCGAATCAGCGACCTCAACGCCTACATGCCCGAGGCGCTGAAGTACTATAAGCCGTAGGGCAGTTGTCGGTTGTCCGTGGTCAGTTGTCAGGAAATGCCTGCTGCCGTGGCTTCTGCATGACCGAAGCCTCACGCGCAGCAGTCACCAAGGAGTCGGCAGACTGACAACTGACCACGGACAACCGACAACTACACCTCCATGGACCTCCTCCCAACGCTTCGCATGGTCGCGCGGTCCGTATGGCTGTGCATGGTGCGTTGGTCGCGGCGGGTGGTGGTGTGGCTTGGGAGCCTTGCCCTGCTTCTCATCGTGCTGGCCTGCACCCGAGTCCCCTTCGATATGCACCGCTGGCTGGGGAGCGGGGCCGGTGAATGCCGCACGGCACCGGAGGCCATCGTGGTGCTGGGTGGAAGCGGCATGCCTTCCGGGCCGGAGCTGTTGCGGTTGCACCATGCGGCGGCCCTTGCCGTGGCGGTGCCCGCCGCGCCGGTGTACATCATGCACCCCGATACCGGCGCCACCATGCGCCAGATGGTGGCCGAACTGGTGCTGCGGGGCGTGCAGGTGGCCCGCATCAGGCCCGTGCCGCTGGGTGAGAACACCCGCGAACAGGCGCTGGTCTTCGCACGCCAGTGGAAGGCAGGGCAGGGGAGTGTGGCCGTGGTCACCGCGCCGGAGAACATGTACCGCAGTGTGCATGCCTTCCGCAAGGCCGGTGTGGCGCAGGTGTGCGGTGCCCCCGCTTGGGACCATGCCATGCCGCACGACTTCGCCTATCGTCACAAGGCCATCGGGGGCAAGGCATGGGCACCCGACGTCTCCGGCAACATCGGCCTGCGTTATACCTTCTGGAACTACCTGAAACTGGAGATCACCTGCCTGCGCGAGTTCGCGGCCATCGCGTATTACCGGGTGAACGGCTGGATCTGAGGGGGGTATCAGTGGTCCGTTTTTCAGTGAATGCCTGGCGAACACCAAGGGGCCATGCCTCCGGCAGGCAAGTCTGACGACGGACCACTGACAACTGCGAACTGCCCCAGGACGCTTCTTCCTTCCGATCGCACTGGAGTGAATTTTGCCTATCTTCGCCGCCGTTTTAGGAGGACCCGTAGCTCAATTGGATAGAGCATCTGACTACGGATCAGAAGGTTTGGGGTTCGACTCCCTACGGGTCCACAGGAGGGGCTGTCTCAGAACGAGGCGGCTCCTTTGCTTTTGCGGGCCTGATCCGTCATCCCGGGCTGTACCTGACGAAGGCCGGGGCCGGTGTCGCGCAAGTGCTGCCGATGGCACTGGCATTCAGGCGATCCGGCTCAAGGCCGGTATGATGATGCGTGTCGGGCTGCCACCTCCGCAGGCACCTTCCAGACTTGCCCCGGTTAGGGACTTGTAGTGCGCTGACGCGCATACGTGGGCATCCATCGGCTCTCATTTTCCGTTGGTCGAAACAATGTGCTGGATGTCATCGTAATAAGGCCCGTTCCATTTTCACACGAAATGGGAACGAGGACCAAACTCTCCGATCGATGACATCAACACACACACACGAACGTCCCTGCCGAGGGCTTTTCTTCATGCTATCGGTGCTGGCCCTGCTGGCCTGCGCACTTCCGGCAGCCGCGCAGGTATCCACGTTCTACAGCTTCGCGCAAAGCGCAGGCTCGCTGAGCGTGATCACCGGAGGTACCCGGCTGAACACCACGAACAACTCGTTCGACGATCAGGTGTATACGGTAACCATCCCGGAGTTCTTCTACGATGGGAGCTACTACACCACGATGTACGTGAGCGCGAACGGCTTCATCACCTTCGGCGCGGCCCCTGCGGGTAACAACTACACCCCGCTCAGTTCCAACGCGGGATATGCCGGGGCCATCTCGCCCTTCGGCACCAATATCCGCCAGACCGGCAGCGGTACCCGCGAGGTACGTTGGCAGCAGGTGGGCAGCGAGATCGTGGTGCAGTGGGCCGGCGCGCGCCGTTACGACTCAGGCACCAGCGAATCCTTCACCGTTCAGGCCCGCCTGAACACCGTTACGGGTGTGATCCGGTTCGTGTACAGCGCGGTGACCAGCTTGGCTACCGGAACGCATGACCAGCCCCAGGTGGGCCTGCGCGGACCCAACAACACCTTCGCCACCAATGTGAACAACCGGATGGTGACCAACGCCACCGGCGGCGGGGCCAACAACTGGGCCACCAGCTTGGTGGGCACGGCCAACAACTCCACCAGCCGTTTCACCAATTCCAATCCGGCGAAGAGTCCCACGGCGGGGCTTACCTATACCTGGACCCCCGTCTGCCTGTCACCCGCAGCCAATGCCACGGTAAGCACGAACTGCGCTACGAACAGCTACACCATCACGGTGGATGTGACCAGCCTGGGCTCCGCAGCGAACGTCACCATTCAGTCGCCCATCGGTACCAACGTGCATACAGCGGTGGGAACGGGCACCTATTCCATCGGCCCCATCAATGTGGGTACATCACGTACGGTGCGGGTGGTGCATACCGGGAACAGCGCGTGTAACATCGATCTGGGTACGCTCAGCAGCGACATCAGCGCTTGTGTCACCAACGGGAACTGCCTCAGCAACCCCTACCTGGCCATCCCCGACAACGGGTGCGGATCGAACAATGCGGCCAATGCCGGCATCCAGATCGCCGGTCTCAACAACAGCCTGGGCAGCAGTGTTGATCTGCTGAGCGTGGACCTCATCATGGCCCATACCAACCGCGGCGATCTCCGGGTCACGCTCACCTCGCCCACGGGCCAGACCAGGAACCTCATCCTGAACCGTGGAGGCACGGGCGACAACTTCGGCAACCCGGGCAGCTGTCCCACTTCCACGTTCACCCTTAGCGACGACGCGGCAAACGCGGTCTCCGCCAGTGGAACGGGCAACAACCCAACCGGGTCGTGGCGGCCTGAACAGACCTTGGCGGGGTTCACCGGCGATCCCAATGGCACGTGGACGCTGAGCATTTGCGACAATAGCAACGGTACCACCGGTACGCTCCGGTACGCGAAGCTCAATTTCTGCGACCGCCCGGTGATCACGGCCACAAGCAGCAACTCGCCCTCCTGTACGGCGGACCAGCTCACGCTGGGTGTCACCGCATCGGGTACGGGCCTCACTTATGCCTGGACCGGCACCGGCACCTTCAGCCCGAACGCCGCCAGCGCGAACGTGAGCGTGAGCGGGGCCGCTACGGGGACTTACTCAGTAACCGTAAGCAACGGCTGCACCAACGTGGTCGCCGATATTCCCGTGGTGGTGAACCCCAGCCCTACGGATGCCACGGCGAACAGCAGCGCGGCATCGGTGTGCTCCGATGCCAACACGGTGGACCTCACTGGCAGTGGCATTTCCCCGGGCACCATCCTGTCGCAGAACTTCAACGCGGGCATCGCGCCCTGGACCACCACGAACACGAGCACGGGCGGAACACCCGCCAACGCCGCATGGACGGCCCGGGCGAACAACTACACCTTCAACGCCTATGATGGCAACGTGACCTTCAGCAGCAACGATGCCACGCAGTTCGTGTTGAGCAACTCCGATGCGCAGGGCAGTGGCACCACCGCCACCACCTTGGTATCGCCCTCCTTCAGCACCGTGGGCTATACGACCGCCACGTTGTCCTACTACCATTACTACCGCTACAACTCCGGCGCCGATGACCGTGCCCGTGTGGAAGTATCCGTCAACGGTGGTGGGTGGACCACGTTGGAGACATACTCCAGTGTGCAGGGTACGCCCACCGGCTTCGTGCAGGGAACGGTCAGCCTTAACGGCTACCTGGGCCAGGCCAACCTGCAGGTGCGCTTCCGCTACAACGCCTCCTGGGATTACTTCTGGGCCATCGATAACGTGGAGGTCACCGGCACGTCCGCCGCACATTCCACCTTCGCATGGACCAGCACGCCTTCGGGCTTCACGTCGAGCCTGCAGAACCCCACCGGTGTGGCGGTGACGCAGAACACCACCTACACCCTCACGGTGACGGCCCCCAACGGTTGCACCGCCACGGCGAACACGGCCGTGACCCATACCCAGGCGCCTGCGGCCACCATCGCCTACACCGGTTCGCCCTATTGTGCTGTTGCCGGGAACGTGAACGTGGCGCATACCGGCACCACGGGAGGAACCTATACCAGCACGGCGGGCCTCTCCATCAATGCCAGCACAGGCGTCATAGATGCCGCGGCCAGCACGAACGGCACCTACACCGTAACGTACACGGTGGCCGCTTCAGGCCCCTGCGCACAGTTCCAGACCACGGCCAGTGTGACCATCACCGACTGCATCTACTACAGCCGCAACACCGGCACGCTTGCCGACCCCATCTGGAGCCTTACGCCCAACGGCGCCGCAGGCTATGCCGTTTGGAATGATGCCACCGCCATGGTGGTGCAGACCGGCGATGTGGTCACCAACGGCAGTAACGAACAGGTGGGCGGCATCACCGTGCAGAGCGGTGGCAGCCTCGTGCTCGGTGCCTTCACCCTTACCAGCGGTGGTGATGTGGCTGTGCAGGGCGCCCTCACCGCCAACGACAACAGCGCGCTGGTGATCGCAGGCAACGGTGCCCGCACGCTCTCCCTGGCGGCGGCCACCAGCTTCTGGGACCTCACCTGCAACACGCCCGATGGCACCACTCTCACGGGCAATGCCAGCATCCGCAACACGCTGCTCCTACAGGACGGTGAGTTCGATTGCACCGGTAACCCGGTGGCCTTGGAGAGCAATGCCATCAGCACCGGCCGCCTCGGCCCTGTGGGTGCCAACGCCAGCTATACCGGCAACCTCACCGTTAACCGCTACATCCCCGCAGGCGCCACCAACTGGCGCATGTTGGGCAGTCCCGTGGCGGGCCGCACGGTGAACCACTGGAAGGACGACTTCACCACCGCAGGCTTCCCCGGTTCGCACTACCCCAGCTTCGATAACCCCGTGGGCAGTGGCATCGTGTGGCCCAGCATCCGCTGGTACGATGAAACGAACACCGGGGCGGATATGAACGACGGCCTGGTGGGTGCCACCAGCACGGCGCAGCCCCTTGCACAGGGCCAGGGCTTCGCGGCCTGGTGCGGCACGGGCCTTACCACCACCACGGCCTTCACCGTGGACGTGACCGGCAACCCGCACATCGCGCATACGCCCATCAGCCTGCCCATGAGCTACACCAACACCGGCGTGCCGGACACCGACGGCTGGAACATGGTGAGCAATCCGCTCGCCAGCCCCATCGCCTTCGACCAGATCAGCCGGGGCGCGGACGTGGCCGACTACATCACCTATTTCAACCCTGCCAACGGCAACCTGGCCACCTGGGACATCAGCGAGGGCCTGGGTACCAACGGTGGCACCAACGTGATCCAGAGCAGCCAGGCCTTCTGGCTGAAGGCCACCGGCACGGCCGTGACCACCACCGTGAGCGAGAGCGCCAAGGTGAGCGGCAACAGTGGCGGCTTCTTCGGCGGCGCGCAGGTGCAGACCGCCAGCCTGGTGCGCCTGCGCATCCAGAGCGCCATCAACCAGTACAGCGATGAGACCGTGGTGCTCTTCAGCAGCGGCGAGCCGGAGATCACCGGCAGGGACGTGCCCAAGTTCATCTTCGCGCACCCCGATGCGCCGCAGATCGGCACCCAGGGTGATGCTGGCCAGCTGATCGCCATCAACGCCTACGGCCCCTACACCACGGACATCAGCATCCCCGTGAAGGTGGATGTGGCGGTGAACGGCAGCTACACCATTGTTGCCAACGAGTTCCAGAACATCGGCCTTAGCTGCCTCAGCCTGGTGGACCTTGCCACCAACACGGTGACCCCCCTTGCCGATGGCGCCACCTACACCTTCACGGCCCTGACGAGCGACAACGCGGCCCCTGCGCGTTTCGTGCTCCGCGCCACCGCACCCATGCCCCTTGCGGCCACCGCGGCCACCTGCCACGGCAGCGATGATGGCAGTGCCAGCGTGGAGGTCGGAAGCGGCCCGGTGGACATCACCTGGACGAACGCACAGGGTGGGGTGATACTGGAGCAGACAGATGTGCTGCCGGGCACCAGCGACCTTGCAGCCCTGCCCGCAGGCAGCTATGGCATCCGCGTGGCCGGTGATGGTGCCTGTGGCGCGTTGAGCACCACCTTCGTCATCGGCGAGCCGGATGCCTTGGAGGCCGAGGCCATCACCCTGCCCAGCACCTGCCCCGACAGCGAGGACGGCACCATCGGCCTCACCGTGCTGGGTGGCGTGGCCCCCTACACCTACCTGTGGAGCAACGAAGCCACCACCGGGGACATCGAAGTGGCCGCAGGCAGCTACACCGTGCTGATCACCGATGCCAACGGCTGCACCTTCGCGCCGCAGGCGTATGTGGTGGGCGCCGGTGAAGGCCCCGATGCGGGCATCAGCGTGGAAGGCACCTTGGTACTGGTTGGCGAGGACATCCTCTTCACCCCGAACACCATCGAGGGCGTTGCCAACACCTGGGACTTCGGCGACGGCAGCACCAGCAATGACCTGGAGGCCGTACACAGCTACGCTGTGCCCGGTTCCTACACCATAACCCTCAGCGTGGACAACGGCGACTGCATCAGCACCGCGAGCATCGTGGTGGATGTGCAGACCGGCACCAGCGTACCCACCGTGGCAGGCCACAGCCTGAACGCCTACGTGAGCGGCGACCACATCGTGGTGGACCACGACTTCAGCACCCAGCACCCGGTCATCATCCGCGTGATCAGCACCAGCGGCCAGCTGGTACAGGAGCACCGTGTGGCCAGCGCGCCAGCCCGTATCACGCTGCCTGCCAGTGACTTGGCCAGCGGCGTATGGCTCGTGCGCGTGAGCAGCGGCGAGCAGATGCGTACCTTCTCCCTGCCCATCGTCCACTAAGGACAGGGTTCGGTCAGGCGGCCCCCGCTTCCACTCCGGTGGAGGCGGGGGCTGCCCGTTGGGGGGTATCGGGCGTTATGCACATTGGTTTGTTCATTTCGTGGCAAATCATACCTTCGGACCCCCTAATCGAGAACGTGCCGGATCCGCCTCCCCGGGCCGGGACCAAAACCCTTTTTCCATGAGGAAGTTCTTTACGCTTCGGAGGTATTTCCACCGTTCACTCATGTTCATTGCGATTAGCTCGGTTGTCGCGGTGAACAGTGGGATAGCGCAAACCCCTTTCACTGCGACGTACAATTTGTCGGGTGGGGGAAACAATGTCACTTCGTTCAACTACAACGGATCGGCCATTACCGGTGCCGCCTTCGGCCCTTTGCTTAAGGCTGGGATTACCAGCACCAGTAGCAACAACAACTATCGTGGTAGCAATTGGACAACGGCGACCAGCATTAACACGGGAATGTATATCGGGTTCACGATCACGGTTCAGGCAGGGTATTCGCTGGATCTGGATGGCATCAATTTCGGCTTGGGCAGAAGCGCTGACGGGCCGTTGCTTTGGCAATGGCGATCCAGTGCGGACACGTATGGTGCAGCGATCCCGGGGTATTCGAGTTTGAATGGCGGCCTGACCAACACCTCGGGTGTCCTGAGCAACCCAGACGCGAATTCAAGTTGGACTGGAAACGTCCTTGACCTCACCGGTGCAACGTACCAAGGACTCACTGGCACGATCACGTTCCGCTTGTATGGGTATGACGCTGATGCCGCAGGCGGAACAGGTGGGCTACAGGGCAATATTTCGATCATTGGGGAGTACAGTCCACTTGGCACCAACACCTCCGTCCAGTTCGCCAGCACCGGCAGCACCGTGAGCGAAGGCGTGGGTACGGTGAACCTCTCTTTGGAGATCACCGACGAGGATGCCACCAATGACACCGAAGTGGACGTGGTGCTCATCACCGGCGCGCCCGGCCGGGTGAACAGCTACACCACGCAAACGGTGACCTTCCCCGCCGGCAGCAGCGCCGATGAAACGGTGACCATCACCGTTACGGACAACGGCCTGTGCGATGGCAACACCATCATCGGCTTCGAGTTGCAGAACATCACCGGTGGGCAGGGTACGCCTACGATCGGCGGGAACGACACCTACGACCTGAGCATCACGGACAATGATGTCTGCACCAGTGTGAGCTATGCGGTCACCAGCGCCACGGTGAGCGAGGGCGTGGGCACATACGGTGTCACGGTGAACATTTCCGATTTCAGCACCACGCAGGCCACCTATGTGGATGTGGCGCTGGTGACCGGCAATGGCGCGCGCATCAACGGCTTCACTTCGCAGACGGTGACCTTCCCCGCCAACAGCGGCGCGGCCCAGACCGTGACCCTTACGGTGACGGACAATGCGAGCTGCGACGGCGAGGCGGTGCTGACGTTCGGGCTGGAGAACCTCACCGGTGGGCAGGGCACGCCTTTCGTGGGGACGAACTCGACCCGCACACTGACGATCAATGACAATGACGGCTCTTCCGGCCATGTGATCGCGCGGCAGGCCTTCGATGGACTGGGCACGGACAACTGGGCGATCACGAGCGGTGCAGGCAATATCAGTACGAACGCAGGCGGGAGTGATTTCCCCGCGAGTAGCCGGATCCTTAGTGGTTCTTCCTCGTGGCAGACGAT
>JAHBUM010000070.1 GCA_019638075.1 Flavobacteriales bacterium
CGCGCAGCGCAGCTACGACCTGCTCACGCAGAAGGCCGGGTTCGCGCCGCACGACATCATCATCGACGCGAACATCCTCACCGTGGCCACCGGCATGGCCGAGCACGATCGCTACGCCATCGACTTCATCGAGGGCGTGCGCTGGATCAAGCAGAACCTGCCCGGTGCGTTGACCAGCGGTGGTGTGAGCAACGTGAGCTTCAGCTTCCGCGGCAACGAACCCGTGCGCGAGGCCATCCACACGGCCTTCCTCTACCACGCCATCAAGGCGGGGCTCGACATGGGCATCGTGAACGCGGGGCAGATCGGCGTGTACGACGACATCCCGAAGGACCTGCTGGAACACGTGGAGGATGTGCTGCTGGCACGTCGCCCCGATGCCACCGAGCGCATGGTGGCCTTCGCGGAGCAGTTCAAGGGCGCGCCCAGTGCCGAGGCTGTGGCTGCACAAGCCGCATGGCGTGAAGGCACCGTGGAGGAGCGCTTGAAACACGCGCTGGTACACGGCATCACGGAGTTCATCGAAGCGGACACCGAAGAGGCCCGCGTGAAGTACGTGGACCCCGTGATCGTGATCGAGAGCCCGCTGATGGCCGGCATGAGCGTGGTGGGTGATCTGTTCGGTTCAGGCAAGATGTTCCTGCCGCAGGTGGTGAAGAGCGCAAGGGTGATGAAGCGCGCTGTGGCCTATCTCGAACCCTTCCTTGAAGACAAAAAGGCCGGACAGGTCATGGGCAGCATGAAGTCCGACGCGAAGAAGGTGTTGCTCGCCACGGTGAAAGGCGACGTGCACGACATCGGCAAGAACATCGTGGGCGTGATCCTCGCCTGCAACGGCTGGCAGGTGATCGACCTCGGCGTGATGGTGCAGAGCGCGACCATCCTGAAGACCGCCCGCGAGATGAAGGTGGACATCATCGGCCTCAGCGGCTTGATCACGCCCTCGCTCGATGAGATGGTACACGTGGCGAAGGAGATGGAGCGCGAGGGTTTCGAGACACCGCTGCTGATCGGTGGGGCCACCACCAGCCGCGTGCATACCGCCGTGAAGATCGCACCGCACTATAGCAAGCCCGTGGTGCATGTGCTCGACGCCAGCCGCAGCGTGCCCGTGGTGAGCAATTTGCTCAGCGACAATGAGCGTGCGCGTTTCGAAGTGGATGTGCGTGCCGAGTACGACAAGGTGCGCACGCAGTACGAAGGGCATCAGCGCGACAAGGAATATGTACCGCTGGAAGAAGCACGCGCGAAGAAGTTCGCGATCGACTGGGCCGCTGAACCACCGATCGCACCGAAGAGCACGGGCGTATTCACCTACCGCAACTACCCCCTCGTAGATCTGGTGCCCTACATGGATTGGACGCCCTTCTTCATGAGCTGGGAGCTGGCCGGCAAGTTCCCGCGCATCTTGGAGGATGAAGTGGTCGGCCAGCAGGCGCGGCAGCTTTACGACGATGCACGCAAGATGCTGGACCGCATCATCAAGGAGCAATGGATACAGGCCCATGGTGTTGCAGCCCTCTGGCCCGCCAATACCGTAGCGCACGACGATATTGAAGTGTATGGCGATATCGCCCGTTCCAAAATGATCGGCACCTTCCACACCATGCGCCAACAGAGCAAGAAGGCGCCCGGTGTGCCCTACATCGCGCTGGCGGATTTCGTCGCTCCGAAAGGCACGCCCGATTTCCTCGGTGGCTTCGCCGTCACCGCTGGTCATGGTGTGGATGAACGCGTGAAGCAGTTCGAGGCCAAGGGCGACGACTACAGCGCGATCCTCCTGAAAGCCCTCGCCGATCGCCTTGCCGAAGCCTTTGCGGAAAAGCTGCATGAGATCGTCCGGGAAGAGTTGTGGGGCTACGAGACCTCACCCTTCACCAACGAGCAGCTGATCAAGGAAGAATACCAAGGCATCCGTCCGGCACCGGGTTATCCCGCCTGCCCGGACCATACCGAGAAACCCGAACTTTTCCGCCTGCTCGATGCCACCAAGCACACGGGTATCATCCTCACCGAAGGCTTGGCCATGTGGCCCGCAGCGGCGGTGAGCGGCCTGTACTTCGCCCATCCACGGAGCAAGTACTTCGGCATCGGCCGCGTGGCGAAGGACCAGATCGTGGACCTCGCACAACGCAAGGGCGAAAGCACCGAATGGATGGAGCGCTGGCTGGGCAGCAATCTGGGGTATTGAACCTTCCCACCGGCTTGTGCGTATGCACGGTCCGAAATGAACCGTTCCCTGCTCTCCCTGGCAGCGGTTCTCCTCGGCACCAGCCTATGGGCCCAAACACCCGGACGGTTCACCCAGGAGAACGGCGATTGCACGGGAGCCATCATGATCACCGATTCCGTGTTCCGCACGGAGCAGGCGGTGCGTGGATTCGGCAACAAGCTCGATATCAAGGAGAACTCCTCCGATCACAAACAGTGGTTCGAGCGCGAGCACCACACCACGTGGTACAAGTTCCGTGTGCCGGTGAAGTGCAACCTCACCATGGACATCACGCCGAACAACACGGCCGACGACATCGACTTCATCATCTTCGAGGGCGCTATCCCCGGCATCTGCGACAAGATCGCGACGAAGCAGGTGGTGCCCATCCGCTCCAACATCTCGCGCAACGATCCCGCGCTGGGGTCGCGCTGCGGGCTGAGCAAGGAGGCCACTGACGATTTCGTGCGCTCCGGCGTGGGTTCCAGCTACAGCCGTTCCATGGAGGTGGAGGCCGGGCAGCTCTTCTACCTCGTGGTGGATCACCAGAACCCGCCGCGCGGTGGGTACGAGATCCGCTTCCACTACGACCCGCCGCCGCCACCCGAGCCGGTGGAGGACGATAAGAAACAGCAGAAGCAGCATCTGGTGATCAACATCGCCGACTCCAAGAGCGGCGCTCCGGTGAACGCCACGCTCACCATCGACGGGATGGAGTTCGACAAGGTGGTGGAGGCCAAAGGGAAGAGCACGTACGCGTACGACATGGCGATGTACCGCAACCTGAAGATCGGTTGCACGCACAAGGGCTACATGTTCACCACGGTGCGTGTGAAAGGCAGCACCGATCCGGTGGTCACCGTGGACATCAAGCTGACGCCCATCAGCACCGGCGAGAAGGTGGTGCTGGACGACATCCGCTTCGTGGGCAACGAGGACAAGGTGATGCGTGAATCGGAAGCATCGCTGCTGCTGCTGCTGCGCTTCATGCAGGAGAACCCGAAGGTGAAGGTGGAAGTGCAGGGCCATGTGAACGGTCCCACCTTCAAGAACAAGAAGGAGTTCGTCGATCTGAGCACCGCACGTGCCAAGACGGTGTACGATTTCCTGCTGGTGAACGACGTGGAGCCTGCGCGGATCTCCTATCAGGGCTTGGGCAACAGCCAGATGATCTATCCCGAGCCGAAGAACAAGGAGCAGAGCGAGGCCAACCGCCGCGTGGAGGTGAAGGTGCTCGGCACCTGACCGCTCACCTTTCGGCCCTTCCATCCACCGTTCGTCATAACCGCACTTCGCGCGCGCGGCGCACCGGTACTTTTGGGATCCCCTCATCCCAAGGGATCCCACCATGCGTATCGCCTCCGCACTGCTTGTCCTGCTGGCCGCCCACATGGCCGCCGCCCAACAGGTATGGACCTTGCAGCAATGCCTTTCCCGCGCCGACGAGCGCAACCTTGCCGTGCTGAACGCCGCGCTGGACGCGGAGCTGGCCGGTGAGAACAAGGACCGCACCTATTGGGACCTGCTGCCCGACCTGAACGGCGCGGCCACCCACGGCTATAACTACGGCCGCGTGATCGACCGGTTCACCAACACCTTCGCCACGGACCGCGTGCGCACCAACAACTTCTACCTGAGCAGTCAGGTGGATCTCTTCCGCGGGCTGAGCAAACAGAACAGCATCCGGCAGGCGCGGTTCGATGCGGAGGCCGCCATGAAGGGGATCGAAGCGGCGCGGAACGACGTGCGCGTAGCTGTGGTGCAGGCCTTCCTGAACGTGCTCGGACTCCGCGAACGCATCGCCGCTACCGAAGCGCAGGCCGCGAACACCCGCGCGCAGATCGAACGCACCCGGGCACTGGTGGAAGCCGGTCGCGTGGCCCGCGCCGAACAGCTCACGCTGGAAGCCCAGCTCGCGCAGGAGGAGTTCAACGTGACCGATGTGCAGAACCAGCACGACCAGCAGATGCTCGCACTCGGGCGCACCATGCAGCTTGAGCCGGGCGAGATGCGCAGCTTCGACATCGTGGCGCCAGCGATCAGCGATCTGGAAGTGATAGCCCCGTCCCTTCCCGAGCAACAGGTGCTGGACAATGTGCTGCGCACGCATCCGGCTTATGCCCAAGCCGAGCTTCAGGTGAAGAGCGCCGAGAAATCCATCGCCATCGCACAGGCCGGACGCATCCCTTCCCTGTCGTTGAGCGGATCGCTCGGCACAGGTTACAGCGGGCGCGACATCCGCACGGTGGGCGGACCCATCATCAGCGATCCGGTGGTCATCGGTGCCACGGCCGGTGGCGAGGCGGTGTATACACGGGCCGTTTCCTACAACACGGAGCTTACGCCCTTCAACGCCCAGCTGGATCAGAACCTGAACGAATCCATCGGCTTCACGCTGAACATCCCGATCTTCAACAACATGCGCAACCGCTACAATGTGCAGCAGGCCCGCGTGCAGCACGAGAAGGTGCGCAACAGCCTCACCGGCCTGCGCAACGACCTCCAGCGCAACGTGCTGGATGCGCTCGTACAGCAACGTTCGGCGCACCGGCAGTTCCTCGCGGCCTCCAAGGCGGTGGAAAGCGGAACGGTAGCGCTTGAATATGCGCAGGAGCGTTACGACCAGGGTGTGATCACCGCGATCGAACTGAACACCGCGAAGACCACGTTGAACAATTCGACGGCGAACCTGATCAACGCGAAGTACCAATACCTGATGGCGAGCAAATACCTCGACATCCTGCAAGGGATACCGGTGACGTTGTGATGGGGCAAGTTGTGAAGGGGCGAGTTGGCAAGGGGCGAGTTCTGCCTCCTGCACTTGCCAACTTGCCCCTTGCCAACTCGCCAACTTGCTCCTGACCGTTCTCGGCGTACGACCGATCTTCGCGCCTCGCCTCCGCTTTCGGCGAACGCCACGTGCCCCTCATCCTCTGCATCGAGACCGCCACCAAGCTCTGTTCCGTGGCATTGGCGCGCAATGGCGTGGTGCTGGCCGCACGCGATCTGGAGAGTGACAAGCATGTGCATGCCGAGAAAGTGAACGTGTTCATCGCCGAGGTGATGCAGGAGGCCGGACTTGCGTTGAAGGATCTGAACGCCGTGGCCGTGGGCATCGGTCCGGGCTCGTACACCGGCCTGCGCATCGGGCTAAGTGCCGCGAAAGGGCTGTGCTATGCGCTGGGGGTCCCCATCATCGGCATCGGCACCCTGCGCACGTTGCACGATGCGGCGCGATCCGTGCAGCCCTCGCCTTCCGGCGAGGTGTGGCCCATGATCGATGCGCGGCGCATGGAGGTGTTCACGCAGAAGTTCGATGTGAAGGGGAACGGCATCGGCGAAGCCGCTCCCGCGATCCTCGATGAGGCATGGACCGTGGCACACGCCCCGGCCACTGTGTTCGGCGATGGCGCGGACAAGGCAGCGGCATTGTGGAGCGGGGCGGTGGGCATCGCGCACATCCAAGGCATACGGCCGTTCGCGGCGGCGATGGCGCAGGAAGCGGAGAAGCGGTTCGCGCAAGGTGCCTTCGATGACGTGGCCTACCTCGTGCCCACGTATGGCAAAGCGGCCAACGTGACCCAGCCGAAGAAGCGGACGGCGCCCTGATCAGCCCTTCGCGCGGCGCGACCGGCCACGGCTCTGCTCCAACTCGCACCACGCGGTGTACACCTCCTCCAGCTCATCGTACCACTCCCTGCCGTACGCCCTTGTCAGCGCATCCTTCAGGAAGCGGAATACCGGCACATCCAGCTTCGCGCCACACTCGCATGCGGGCTTGCAGATGGGCCATTTGTGGTAGTTCAATCCGTCGTGCCCGGCCAGCTTCACCACGCGGATCGGGTACAGGTGGCAGCTGATCGGCTTGCGGAACGCCACCGCACCGTCCTTCCACGCCTTCTCGATGCCGCACAGCGCGATGCCGTTCTCGAACACGGTGAAGGCGCACTCGCCACGGCCTTCCACCAGCGTGGTCACCAGATCGCCATCATCGTCCACCTCGCTCACGCCATGTTCGTCGATGGCGCGCTGCCCTTTCTCCGGGATGTACGGCCTGATCTTCGGCCACAGCTTCTTCAGCAGGGCCTCTTCGGCAGGCTCCAACGGCGCGCCGCTCTCGCCCTCCACGCAACAGGCGCCCTTGCAGGCGTTGAGATCGCAGACGAAGCGTTTCTCGAAGAGGTCCTCGCTGATGAGGGTGTTGCGGTGTTCGATCACAGCGCGAAGCTATGGGACGTGCCCGTTCGCTCTTGTGTAGGCCACCGTCGTAATGCAAATGCGCTCCCCATCACCCACCAGCCTGTACTTTGGCCCGGCACTTGCCGCACCCCGCCACCATGCCGCGCCCCGTTCTGTTCCTTGTGCTCGCCGGCCTGCTCGCCGGGCTGTCTTGGAGCGTGGGCGAACCCGATGCGGAGGCACGGCTGGAAAAAGAGGCCGCAAGGCTTCAAGAACAGCTGGACGAACGGGCCGCGCACCTTGCCACGCGCACCGCCACCCTTGCGCATGAGCTTGCCGAGCTGGGCGCCACGCAATGGATGCAACGCCACGCGCGGGTACTGGAAGAGGAGCGCGAACGCTCGGGCATCGCCTTCCTCGGCTTCGTGGGCGACAGCCTGATCTGCTGGACAGGCCGCACCCCTGCGGGCACAACGCCGTTCCTTGCGGATACCGCCACGGCCCAGCGCGTGCTGCCCGACGCCATCCACCAGCACGTGGCCGTCTCCATCGGCACGCTGCACCTGCATGCGCTCGCCCCGGTCTGGCTCACGCCCTCCATCGAGAACCGGTACATCCACCGCGCGTTCCACCCCTCGCTACATGCGCCGGACGAGCTCCTTGCCCAGCCCCGCGCCACATCGGGCCCGCTGATCACCGATGCCACCGGTGCTCCCCTGCTGCGGCTGGCATGGCGCGGCGATGCGCTGGACACCGGCCCATGGATCATCGTGCGGCTGGTACTGCTGCTGCTGGCCGCATGTGCGCTCGTGGCGACGGTGTGGCTATCCATTCCCTGCGCGATCGGGAGGCACAGGCCATGGCTGCGCATCGGTGCCTTCCTCGCTGCGCTGGTCGTATTGCGCTGGGCTGTGCTCACCTTCATCCCATCGGCACCCTTCGACCGGCTGCCGCTCTTCGACCCGGCCACGTACGCGGCCTCCTTCGCCTTCCCCTCGCTCGGCGATCTGGTGATCAACGCGGCACTGCTCGTGATCGCGGTGGTGTACGCGCGCCGCCAGTTCGGGCCATCGGGCATCGCCACGCCGCGCATGCCTTGGATCCCCCTGATCTGGGCCGGGCTGCTGCTGGGCGCGGCGTGGGTCACCGGCACCATCATCGGCCTGGTACACGACAGCAGCGTGGACCTCGACCTGTACCACGTTCAGAACCTCAACGGCTCCAGCGCGGCGGCGGTGCTGGGGATCGCGCTGTTGTTCATCGCGTGGTCGCTGCTGGCGGAACTGTGCGTGAAGGCTTTCGTGCGCTTCCGCCCACCGGCGCTGCCATGGCTCATCGGCGCGGGGGCCGTGGCCGTCTCCGTGGCGCTGCACCACCACTTCGGCGTGCGCGACACCGTACTCTTCCTGTGGCCGCTGCCCATCCTCCTGCTGCTGCTGCACATCGGACGTGGCCGGGCGCGCTTCATCCACGCCATCCTCGGCATCGGCGTGTTCGCCACGCTCACCGCGCACGTGCTCACCAAGTACACGCGCGAACGCGAGCACCGCGAACGCCTCGTGCTGGCCGAGCGCCTCAGCGTGAAGGAGGATCCCGTGGTGGAGGTGCTCTTCCGCGAAGTGGCCCCCGCGCTGCGCAGCGATACGGCACTGCACCGCATCATCACATCGGGCAGGCCCTGCGTGGCGGGCGAGCTGGATGCCGCCGTGCGGCAGGTGTTCTTCGGCGGCTTCTGGGAACGCTACGATGTGCGCGTGTTCGCCTTCGATGCGGACGGCCAAGTGCGCTGCTCCACCGATGGCAGCGCACCGCGGAGTCTGGAAGGCCCCGGCCCCGCCTTCACCGACCACACGGCCCTTGCCGACATGCCCGACCTCTTCTTCGAGCAGGGCGACGCCGAAGGACCGTACTACCACGCGCGCCTCGTGGTGATGCCCACCGAACAGGCGCAGCCCGGACAGCTGGTGATCGAGCTGCATCCGCGCCCGGTGACGCAGGCCATGGGTTTCCCCGACCTGCTGCTGGCCGGTGAAGAGCCGCTCACACGACGCACCGAGCGCTATGCCATCGCGCGTTACGAGCGCGGCATGCTCGTGGACCGCTCCCACACGCGCGGCGCCCCGCTCCGGTGGACGCGCGACCTCGGCGAAGACGGCACATTGTGGTACACCGACGACGGCGTGGAATACCTCGCCCGCGGATCGCGCACCGGCACCGTGATCGCGCTGGGCCTGCCCGTGCCCGAGCCGATCGACAAGGCCACCACCTTCAGCTACCTCTTCGCGCTCTTCTCGGTGCTGCTGCTCTTGGCGCTGCTGGCGCGAAGCGTGGCGCGCTCGGGCGGTGTGCCACCCATGGGCATCGGCGCCAAGGTGCGCGCCGCGCTGCTCTCCTTCGCGGTCATCGGCCTCGTGTTCTTCGCCGCCGGGGCCAACATGCTCCTCAACCGGCAATACACCGAACGCGCCGAGACCGCCATCCTTGAGAAAGCGCGGTCAGCACATGCCGAATTGCAGCAGCGCTTCGATGGTCAGCCGCGCCTTTCCGCTGCCGACCAACGCTACCTCGAACACCTGCTCGCCGACCTCAGCAACGTGCTGTTCTCGGACATCACCGTGTACGATGTGCATGGAAGCCTCCTCGCCTCATCGCGCCCGCAGGTGTTCTCCATCGGCCTGCTCGGCCCCCGCATGGATCCCGTGGCCTACACGCGCTTGGCGATCGAGCAGGCCAGCGACTTCGTGCATCAGGAAACGATCGGCACGGCGCACTACCAGAGCGCCTACATGCCGCTGCGCGACCGCAAGGGCATGGTGCTCGGCTACCTCTCACTGCCATCGTTCGCGGATCAGCGCCAGCAGGAACAGGAGCGCTCCGGCGTGCTCGTCGCCGTGGTGAACCTCTTCGTGCTGCTCTTCGCGCTCAGCGTGCTGGTGGCGCTGTTCATCAGCAACTGGACCACCCGTCCACTGGACCTCTTGAAGCGCTCCCTCTCCGCTGTGGATCTGCAACGCGCCAACGCGCCGCTGCCCTATCGCGGCAAGGATGAAGTGGGCCAGCTCGTGGAGGTGTACAACCAGAAGGTGGAAGAGCTGCGCCTGAGCGCCGAGAAGCTGGCCCGCAGCGAACGCGAGAGCGCGTGGAAGGAAATGGCGCGGCAGGTGGCGCACGAGATCAAGAACCCACTGACGCCCATGAAGCTGAACATCCAGCATTTCCAGCACACGTGGGACCCACAGGCACCCAACGCCCGCGAGCGCCTCGACCGCTTCAGCAACAACCTCGTGGAGCAGATCGACGTGCTGAGCCGCATCGCCGGTGAGTTCAGCCACTTCGCGCAGATGCCACCCGCGCACCCCAACGCAATGGACCTAGCCGAAGTGGCCGATGCAGCCGTTCAATTGTTCGCCAATACGCCCGGCTGCATGGTGCATCTGAAGGCCGACGGCCCGCTGCCGGTGATCGCCGACCGCGAACACCTGCTGCGCACCTTCAACAATCTGATCAAGAACGCGCAGCAGGCAATACCCGAGGATCGCGAAGGGTACGTGGAAGTGCTGTTGTACCGCGATGGGAATGATGCGATCGCCGAGGTGCGCGACAACGGCACGGGCATTCCTGCCGATGCCATCGACCATGTCTTCGTGCCGCGCTTCACCACCAAGAGCAGCGGCATGGGGCTGGGCCTGCCCATGGTGAAACGCATGGTGGAGAATGCGGGGGGAAGGGTGTGGTTCGAGACGGAGGAGGGGAAGGGGACGAGGTTCTATGTGGCGCTGCCTTTGAAGGGATCCCCTCACCCATGAATATCCAGCCCCTGAAAGAAGAGGTCAAGGTCTTGGTGGACCATTCGGAGGATGTGGCTTTTTTGGAAGCACTGCGCGACCTCCTGAAAGGCGAACCCAAGACATTGTACGATCACTTGGAGATGAACCGCATGGCGCAATTGAGCGAGGCGGACATCAAGGCGGGACGCGTGTATTCGCGTGAGGAGGTCGAGCAATGGCTCAAGGAGCAACGGGCGAAGGATCGAGACCTGTCCACCTCGATCTGTGTGCGTGGGTGAGCCATGGCCCGTTCCGAGGGCCGCATGCGTGGAAGACCTTCACCGCCGACCCGTTCGCCGTCGCTTTACCTTTGGGGAAACAAGCGTGGATCATGAGGGCCATCGACCTGCATTCGGAGATCATCGACATGGTCAAGCGCACCGGTGATGTCAGCTTTCTGACGTGGCTCCGGAATGTGCTGCGCAATGAAGGAGCGGAGAGCGCACAGGACGCCGACATGCTCGAAATGGCGCAACGCAGCGAAGAGGCCATCGAACGGGGTGAGGTATACACCCATGAGGAAGCGCTCGCCTACCTGAAGGCCGAGCGGAAGAAGCGGGAGGGCCGATGAGGCTGGTGTACACCAAGCCCGCATTGGACCGTATCGCCGAGATCCAAGCATACTGGGCCGCACAGACTTCTGAGGACAAGGCGGAGGCCATCATCACCTCGTTGATGGAGAAGACGCGCCAGTTGTGCGAACACCCGCTCCGAGGGTTTCCTGAACGGAAGTTGGCCGGGATGGGAAAAGGGTATCGCGGGTTCCTGCTGGGGAAGTACAAGATCATCTACTAGGTGGAGGGCGATGAGATCCGTATCACGGACTTCTTCGACACAAGACAGCATCCCTCGCGCATGCGTGGGTGAGCCGGATACCTTTGCCTTTGTCATTCCGGGCTTGACCCGGAATCGCCCTAAAGCATGAGCTACCAGAACCTCCTCCTCACCGACGCCGACTCGGTCCGCACCATCACCATCAACCGCCCCGACCAGCTCAACGCGCTGAACCGCGCCACCATCGCCGAGCTGAACAAGGCGCTCACCGAGGCCGAGGCCGACAAGAGCATCCGCGTGGTGGTGATCACCGGCAGTGGGGCCAAGGCCTTCGTGGCCGGTGCCGATATCAAGGAATTCGCGCACTTCAGCGTGCCCGAGGGAAAAGCCCTTGCCGCCGACGGCCAGAAGCAGCTCTTCGATCATGTGGAACACCTCAACAAACCGGTGATCGCCGCAGTGAACGGCTTCGCGCTCGGCGGTGGTTTGGAATTGGCGATGAGCGCCCATGTGCGCATCGCCAGCGACAACGCCAAGATGGGACTGCCCGAAACCAGCCTTGGGGTGATCCCCGGCTACGGCGGCACACAACGCCTGCCGCGCTTGGTGGGCAAGGGCAAGGCCATGGAGATGATCCTGAGCGCGCAAATGATCGATGCGAACGATGCGCTGCAATGGGGCCTCGTGAACCGCGTTGTACCACAGGACCAGCTGCTCAGCACCGTGCATGAACTGGCCGTGCGCATCATGAAGAACAGCCCCACCGCCCTCGCCGCCGCCATCCGCGCGGTGAACGCTGGCTACGAACCCGGTGCCAACGGCCTGCAACGCGAGATCGAGGAGTTCGGCAAGTGCTTCGGCACGGCGGATTTCAAGGAGGGGACGACGGCGTTCGTGGAGAAGAGGAAGGCGAATTTTACGGGGGCATAGATCATTGTTCATGCCCATAGGCAAGAGCATTCTATTCCGTTACCCATTAATCGGGTTCGGTTCTCTGTTGCTGTTGTCCCTATGGGCGCTATTGGGCTGGGCATTCTTTATCCTTACCCAAGCGTTTTTCGACGGTACACGGTCTGTTGGTCTCCTCACATTGCTTGTGTTCGTGATCCTACTGTTCGTGTTAAGCGCCTATGTCGTGCTATGGCGTATGCCACGGTCCGCCTTCTTTGATGCGCAAAATGAGACAATCGTTCTCTCCACCTTTTTTGGTCCCCCTCAATCTCATTCGTTAAGGGCAATCTCGCATTGGAAGAGTCGCTCGAATAGATTCTTTGAATGGCCTTCGATCGTTCTCTACCTCTTCAATGGTGACTACGTGGCTCTTCCAGCCGCTATTCTGGACAACAGAATAAATGGGCTTATGCGTGAGTTGGCACTGCCTTTTCAAGGAGAAGAAACGCGTGCATTCATGGGCTTCCGTGGTAAGGGCAATCACACGCCATGAGCGCCCTCCGCAACCTCGCAGGCCAGACAGCCATCTACGGGCTGAGCAGCATCGTTGCGCGCTTCGTCAACTTCCTGTTGGTGCCGCTATACACCAGCAAATTCGTGTTCGAGCCTGCGGAGTACGGCGTGGTCACCGCCCTCTACGCATGGACCGCCCTGCTCAACGTGGTGCTCACCTTCGGCATGGAGACCACCTACTTCCGCTTCACAGCGAGAAATGAGGTGCGCGATGACAAGGCCGGGCTGGGCCGGCTGTATGCCACCGCCACCTACGGCCTCTTCTTCCCCGCCCTCGCCTTCATGCTGTTGGGCGGTGCATTTTCCGGACACATCGCCAACGGTCTTGGCTTCGCGCCCTTCGCCAGTTCGGTGCTGATGCTGGTGCTGATCATCGGCATCGACGCCATCACCACCATCCCCATGGCGCGGCTGCGGCAACAGGGACGCCCGTGGAAGTTCGCGGCCATCAACATGCTGAGCGTGGCGGTGAACGTGGGCCTCAGCGTGTTCTTCATCCTGTACTGCATGAAGCGGTACAACATGGGCCAGAGCAACGCGCTGATCGATGCGGTGTACGATCCCTCGTTCGGCGTGGGCTACGTGTTCGCCATCAACCTTGTGGCCACGGCGGTGAAGCTGTTGGTGCTGCTGCCTGCGTGGCCTGCGTTCCGGGGCTTCGACAGAACGCTGCTGCGCGCTCTGTTCGCCTTCGGTGCACCGCTGATGATCGCGGGCCTCGCCGGCATGGTGAACGAGACCGCCGACCGTGTGATCCTGAAGTACCTGTTGCCCCCCGATGTGGCCGACAGCGAGATCGGCATCTACGGCGCATGCTACAAGCTGGCCGTGTTGATCACGCTCTTCATCCAAGCCTTCCGCATGGGCGCCGAGCCGTTCTTCTTCAACCATGCCAAGGAGAAGAACAGCAGGGAGACCTTCGCCCGCATCATGAACATCTTCGTGGCCGTGTGCATGAGCGCCTTCCTATTGGTGATGCTCTTCCTCGATCTGTTCAAGTGGTTCATCCCCAATCCGGCCTACCACGAAGGCCTGCGCGTGGTGCCCATCCTGATGCTGGCCAACGTGTTCCTCGGCATCTACTACAACCAGAGCGTGTGGTACAAGCTCACCGACCGGCCGCGCGTGGGCAGCACCATCAGCATCATCGGCGCGGCCATCACCATCGTGCTGCTCTTCGCACTGATCCCCGCGCTGGGCTACATGGGCGCGGCGTGGGCCACGTTCATCTGCTATGCGAGCATGGCGGTGATCAGCTACGTGTGGGGGCAGAGGCATTATCCCATTCCGTACAATGTGAGCCGCGTGCTGCTGTACATGGCGGGTGCGGTGGTGTTGTGGTGGGGGACCACGACCGTGCTCGGTCTGACGAACCTCGGCGGTTTGTTGGAGTATGCGGTGCGGGCGGGGGTGCTGGTCCTCTTCGTCGGCACTGCGTGGAAGCTGGAACGCGGGGCGTTACGAACGTGAGCAAGGCGGTAGCACTACCGCACACTTCCCTGCCCGCGGCCGCATACTACTCAAGTGGTATTGCAGGGCCTCCGCCCCCGCTGGTACTTCGCATCCACAGCGAAGCACCATGCGTACGCTCATCCTGTCCCTCGGCCCCCTTGCGCCTCCGCTCGCCATGGCGCAACAGGTGGTGGCCGGTGGCGG
>JAHBUM010000071.1 GCA_019638075.1 Flavobacteriales bacterium
CGCCACCTCGACCGGTGCGCCAGTGGCATCCACCCGCACATCGGCTTGCACATAGAACGGGAGGCGGGGTTGCAGCAGCGCCTCCACCCGCTCGCGCAGGGCTTCACCCTTCAACCCTGCCAATAGCGGCCTGTCGCCACCGGCGCGCGCGATGCGTGGCATCAGCACTTCCAAAGGCACATCCAGCCATGCAACAGTGCCTGCGGCCTTCATGCGGTACAGGTTGTCCCCTTCGCACGGCGTGCCACCGCCCATGGCGATCACCGCAGGCGGAAGGGTGAGCAATTCCGCCAGCACCTGCGCTTCCACGGTGCGGAAGGCCGCTTCGCCCTCGCGCTCGAAGAACGGCTTGATGGGCCCGACGCGCTGTTCGATCACACGATCGATGTCGTGGAACGGCAGTCCGAGCAACGGTGCCAGCTCGCGGCCGATGCGCGATTTGCCCGAACACATGAAGCCGATGAGCTGGACATGTCCCATGATCCGGCTAAAGATCGCACCTTCGCGACGATGGCCATGAAGATCGTACCGGTCACCGACCAACGCACGACGGAGCAGTGGATGCGCCTGCCGTGGAGCATCTACAAGAACGACAGGAACTGGATCCCGCACCTGAAGCAGGATGTGCAGAAGGTGTTCGACCCCGCGAAGAACAAGCTGCTGAAGGATGGCAAGGCCATGCGCTGGATCCTGATGGATGGCGGCGGCAACTGCATCGGGCGCATCGCGGCGTTCATCAACCCGAAGACCGCCTACACCGAGAAGCAACCCACCGGTGGCGTGGGTTTCTTCGAGTGCATCAACGACCAAGGTGCGGCGAACCTGCTGCTCGACACTGCGCGCGACTGGCTGAAGGCCCAAGGCATGGAAGCCATGGACGGCCCGATCAATCTGGGCGACCGCAACATGTTCTGGGGCCTGCTGATCAAGAACTTCACCTCGCCGCCCATCTACGGCACCAACTACAACCCGCCGTACTACAAGGAACTGATCGAGAGCTACGGCTTCCAGCTCTACTTCAATCAGCTTTTCTTCCTGCGCAGCGTCGCGGTACCGGCACAGCCCATCTTCCACCGCAAGTACAACCAGCTCGCGAACGACCCGGCCTTCCGCATGCACGATGCGCGCGGCCTCAGCGTGGAACAGCTCGCCGAGGACTTCCGCACCGTGTACAACGATGCGTGGGTGGACCACGACAACCACAAGCCCATGGAGGCTGCGGCGGCATTGAAGGTCGTGAAGGCCATGAAGCCGGTGATGGACCCGCGCATCGTCATCTTCATCCGCTACAACGAGCGGCCGGTGGCCATGTACATCAGCCTGCCGGAGCTGAACGAGATCTTCCAGCACGTACACGGCGACCTGAACTGGTGGGGCAAGCTGAAATTCCTGTGGTACAAGAAGACCGGCGCCGCGAAGACCATGACGGGCATCGTCTTCGGCGTAGCCAAGGAATACCAAGGCAAGGGCATGGAGGGCGCTTTGATCGTGTATGCGGAAAAACACATCGTGGCCAAAAAGCTCTACCGCGACACGGTGCTCACGTGGATCGGCGACTTCAACCCGCGCATGATCAAGGTGTGCGAGAACCTCGGCGCGGAGAACTACCGAACGCTGGCCACCTACCGCTACCTGTTCGACCGGAACAAGCCATTTGAACGGCATCCGATCATCGAGAAGAAATAGGTTCGTCGATCGGCGTTTTGCAGTTCAAGATGGATCCTTACTTTTGCGCTCCCTTCGGAAAGCGGGTCACCGCTCAGGAAGTGTGGAAGATCCTGTAGCTCAGCTGGTAGAGCACAACACTTTTAATGTTGGGGTCCTGGGTTCGAGCCCCAGCGGGATCACGAAAGGGGGATAGGCAGAACGCCTGTCCCCCTTGTCTTTTCTGATGATCTTCTGGGGGCAGCAGGTCCGGGACGAAGACAACAACCCGCCGTATCCCGTGGTAAGGCGGAGCTGAATTGCCCCCAATTCTGCCCCCAAAAGGCAAAGCAGAGCGCTTCTCCTTCCATCCGTCGCTGCGGGATCATTCGTCGAAGCCAGGTACCGAAAGCCGGGTGGTGCCATTAGATTCGGAACCATGGCCGCACGAATCTCTCCCGACCCGGCCGCCAAGCACTCCAGCGGCCAGCACGACAAGGAACCGGCACCCTCACCCGTTCCGCCCGAGGATCATTTCCACGACTGGGGCGAGGATGACGAACCCTACACCGACCCGGAACATGCCCGGCGGCTGGCTGCGGTGCGCACCGAACTCTTCCGGCGCTCGCAACCCCGATGGGAGCATGAGGAATGAAAGAGCCTGCTATATTTGCGGCCCCTTACCGCTATCCGGCGGTACCTATTGCCCAGGTGGTGAAATTGGTAGACACGCTACTTTGAGGGGGTAGTGCCTTAACCGGTGTGCTGGTTCGAGTCCAGTCCTGGGCACCGAAGTGATCAGAGAAGGCTCCGCGAATGCGGGGCCTTCCTGTTCTCTGGCAGGAAAGCACTGGGCGAGAAGCCTATCCCGCGCGACTGAAGGGAAGCATGGAAGGTCCGACTGGGTATGCGCCTCACAAAGCCCAGGCGCTTTCATCTCCCTGCCTTTTGCGTAAGCATGAGTGGCTTGGCCCTCTTGATGCGCTTGCGACACTGCCACTGCGGAAACACCAGAACCTCGGAATACCGCATGGGCCAAGGGATGGAACAAGGCGAAGCAGGCTTTGAGCCGGTCGAGAAAGCTCATTCAGGAGCATTGCCTGCTTTTGAGAATTCTAAAGTACCAGTTTAGGATCCTCAAAAGTTGACGCTTCAGTTGAACGATCGCACACCTCTGAACATGCTATCATCGTAGTCGCTGATGACCGCTTATCACGACGGATGATCAGGCATCGTGACATGCTCATAGGTCGCCACCGAACGCCACCTTTGAACCCGATGACAGGTTCGAGGATCGTAAAGCACCACTTTAGTGATCTCAAAAGCCCGCACTTCAATGAAGCCTCCTTCCATGCATGATCTCATCATCCTTGAAACCGCTGCGGTCCTTGCCGGGCCTGCCGTGGGCATGTTCTTCGCCGAGCTGGGTGCGCGGGTGATCAAGATCGAGAACAAGCGCGCGGGTGGCGATGTCACGCGGCGGTGGAAGCTGCCTGCGGAGGATCCCGCATCGCCGGTGAGCGCCTACTTCAGCAGCGTGAACTGGGGCAAGGAGCATCGCTGGCTGGACCTGAAGGACCCGGCTGATCGCGCATCCTTCGACACCCTGTTGGAAAGCGCCGACGTGCTCATCACCAACCACCTCGCCGCCGATGCGGACAAGCTGGGCCTGCAACGCGAGCGGCTGCGGGCACTGAACCCACGGCTCATCCAAGCACACATCAAGGGCTTCGCCGACCAACCGCACCGTCCGGCGTTCGATGTGCTGCTGCAAGCGGAGACGGGCTACATCAGCATGACCGGCACGGATGAATCGCACCTCGCCAAGCTCCCCATCGCGCTTATCGACGTGCTGGCCGCGCACCAACTGAAGGAAGGCGTGCTGCTGGCGCTGCTTCAACGCGCATCCACCGGCAAGGGCGCGTATGTGGAGGTATCCTTGGAAGAAGCCGCGCTCACGGGCCTGATCAACCAAGCCAGCAACCTGTTGATGGCCGGTGCCGTGGCGAAGCCATTGGGCACACTGCACCCGAACATCGCGCCCTACGGGGAACTGTTCGCCTGTGCCGATGGCGGCCGCATCATCCTCGCCGTGGGCAGCGATGCACAGTTCGCCGGGCTTTGCCGCGTGCTGGGCCGCGCCGCACTGATCGACGATCCCCGCTTCGGCCGGAACGTGGAGCGCGTACGCAACCGCATCGCGCTGGCAACGGAACTCGCGAAGGCCATCGCCACTTGGGAGCGCCACGCGCTGCTGGATGCGCTGCTCCAAGCCGAAGTACCGGCCGGTGCCCTCAACGATATCGAAGCCGCGCTGGCTTCACCAGCAGCACAGCGCATGATCTTGGAACAGCAGATCGACGGCCGGCCCACACGCCGTGTGCGGGGCAATGCCTTCCGGATCGAGCCCTACTGAGCCGCAACCTTCTTGCGCGCCTCCTTCAAGGCTTCCTGAAGCACGAAGAGCGCACGCTTCGCCTCAGCTTCATCCAAGCCCTTTCCGAAGATCACCTTGCGACCGAGGTGCTCGAAGCCGAGCCGTTCGCCGCCGATGCTCCAGAACGAATCATTGAGCTGGTACGTCCACGAAGTGCGGTCGATGTTGAGCGCACCCAGCTTCTGGATGTTCTCCACGAAATAGGTGCGCGCCTTCCCGTAGCCGAAGATGCTGTCCTTGAGCGTAAGCACGCCATCCTTCAGGCGCCACTGCTCGAAGCCTCTCAAGCGCCACAGCACCGCGCGGCCCACCCGCACCGCGAAGTAGAGCCAGAAGGCGATGAACACGAGCATGTACTGCCGCAGCGGATCGCCTTCGGGCAGCTGCGTGCGCGCGTGGATGACGTAAGCCCCCACCAGCAGCCAGCACAGGAACCACGCCACCAGCAGGGCCTCCTTCCCTTTCGGCAGCCGCGCGCTGATGACCACGCTGGTGCGGCCATGGCTGCGATCGATGCTCACCCGTTCGCTTACGATCTCCATCACACCTTCTCTGTTGCCACCACGCTTTCGTACAACCCTTCGTACAGCGGCAATATGCGCGACAGGTCGAAGCGCCGCGCCTGTTCCAGCGCACCTTCGCGATACCGCTGGTACGTGGCTTCATCGCCAAGGATCGTCGCTGCGTTGACCGCCATCGCCGCCGTATCGCCCACCGGGCTCAGCAGGCCGCTCACGCCATGGATGTTCACTTCCGGCAGGCCGCCCGCCTCGGTGGATACCACGGGCACGCCGCACGCCATGGCCTCCAGTGCGGCAAGGCCGAAGCTCTCCGTCTCACTGGTGAGCGCGAAGAGATCGCAGCTCGCCATCACCTCTTCGGGCCGCGTCATCTTGCCGAGGAACTGGATCGCGTGGCAGTCGCCCGACCGGCGGCACAGCGTTTCCACGCGCTGGCGTTCGGGTCCATCGCCGATGAGCAGCAGCCGCGCGGGCACCTGTTTCCGCAGTTCCATGAACATGCCCACCACATCCTCCACGCGCTTCACCGGCCTGAAGTTGGAGACATGCACCACGAGCCGTTCGCCGTTGGGGGCATAACGGGCGCGCAACGCCTTGTCCGGCACGTGGCCGTACTGCTCCACGCACACGAAGTTGGGGATCACGCGCACCTCGCGCTTCAGGGGGAAGTGCGTGTAGGTATCCCTCTTCAGGCTTTCGGAAACGGTGGTCACGGCATCGCTGCGTTCCATGCTGAAGGTGATCACCGGCTCGAAGCTGGGATCGCGGCCCACGAGGGTGATGTCCGTGCCATGCAGGGTGGTGATGAAAGGCAGGCGCGTGCCCTGCGCGGCGAGGATGCGTTGCGCCATCCACGCGGCCGAGGCGTGCGGGATGGCGTAGTGGACGTGCAGCACATCCAGCCCCGCGAACTTGGCCACGTCCACCAACTTGCTGGTGAGCACCAGTTCGTAGGGCTGATAATCGAACAGCGGATAATCGCTCACGCGCACCTCGTGGTAATGCACGTTGGGGTGATCGCGCAGACGCACGGGCCGGTCGTAGGTGATGAAGTGGATGATGTGCCCCTTTTCCGCGAGGGCCATGCCCAGCTCGGTGGCCACCACGCCACTGCCACCGAACGTGGGGTAACAGACAATGCCTATGCGCATGCGAGGGGGCAAAGATCGCCCCTATCGCCGAATGCCCTGCGCCGCTGCCCGATCGGGCATGATCGCAGTGTGGCCCTCATGCCTCGGGGACAGCCTCCATGCGCGATCTTGCACCCCGATGGACATCGCCACCGCACGCGACATCGCCCTGAACGACCTTCTTGGCGAGGAGTACGACCACTTCGGAAAAGCGGCCTACCGTATCCCGGCGAAGAAGCCCGGTGGCAAACCCGGACGCACGTTCATGACGCTGTGGATCGAGGGGGGCTTCGCCGTGCTGATGCTGGACACGGACCTACAGGCCACAGTGCTGGACCTTGCCCCGGCCGCCTTCGAGCCGCACCCCAGCAAGTGGGGCGCGAAGGGCGCCACGATAGCGCACTTGGCAAAGCTGGATGAGGCCACGTTCCGCAAGGCGCTCGGAATGGCACACCGGCATGCGATGCGGTAGGGAGCGCAGTCGAGGGGGATCACGGGTTCGATCCCGCAGGGTCGTCCGCTCAAGAGCAGCGGACAGACCCGGCGGAGGCTTGTCGTTGGAACGGTGATCGGCGGATACCCTGCGTCGGCTTAGATTGAAAACCATCATGGAGATCATCGTAGCCAAAGGCTACCACGATCCGGTGCCTGTCGAACGTAGCCAAAGGCTACGCTCAGATCCGTCGCTTACCCTGCACGCTACGGACAGATGGGAGATCACGGGTTCGATCCCGCAGGGTCGCCCGCTCAAGAGCAGCGGACAGACCCGGCGGAGGCTTGGTGGGCGGACCCTGCCAAGGTATAGAGCAGCGGTGCCGTTGCTCTTCAGTCATAGACGTGCACTGATGTCTCTCAGTACGTGCAGTATGGGCTTCCGCTTGTTGTCATACATCTTCTCGAACAGGTGCAACGACTCGTCCTTGAACAGGACATCCAAGAATTCAATCGTGAGGCCGTTGTCATTCTGGAGCCTTCCCTCGCGCAGCAAGTCGATACACTTCCCATTGAACTCGCTCAGTCGCTCCAATGTCTTCATTCGCTCCACGATCCGTGCAAGAGTCTCCTCTTCATTGAAATCCTCATTCTCCTTCCAGCGATCACCGGAGTGCTCGGTGATGTCGAAATAGAGTTCCTCGATCCGTGTTCCGGTCCCGCTGCTGGTCACTTCCGGCACGCCGACCATGATCTTGTCAATGTTCCTGCCGTTCCTAATGAGCAACTCCTGTCCGACCGGTTCGCCATGCAAGCCTCGGTTGCTCAGGATGCACTTGACGATATAGTAAGCAGTCCCCACGTAATCACTGCTTCCCGCCGAATTGTGAAGAATGATCGGAGTATCAATTGAATCACCCCAACCACCTGAAATTCGGGGATCTACTCCGAACTCCCTCAGCAGCATTTCCTTCAATTCCATGGCCGTCAGGTTTCTACTTTAACCACCGCAGGATCCCGCCAAATGCGCGGAGACCCTGCGGCACTCCCATCACCCCACCAACTCCTTGTTCCTGTTCGGAATATCCTCCTTGCTGAAATCCACCTTCTCGTCCTCCTCCTTCAGCTTCAGCACAAGGGCAAGCGCATCGGGCACCACATCGCTGCATAGGGTGATGAAGCTGCCTTTGGGCGCGGTGCCGATGGCGTGGCGGATGGCCTCGTCCTCCTTCTTGATGATGGTGAACTTCTTGTTGGGATCCACCTCCTTGATGCCTTTCACCATGAGGGCGATGATCTCGTCGTCGCTCTTGCCGCGCAGGTTGCGGTCCTGACGGATGATGATCTCGTCGAACATCTGCGCGCTGAGGCGGCCGAGGTTCACGGTGTCCTCGTCGCGGCGGTCGCCCACGCCTGCGATCACGCCGATCTTGGGGCTGTCGGGCACCTTGCTCAGGAACTTGCCCAAGGCCTCGAAGCCGTGCGGGTTGTGGGCGTAGTCCACGATCACTTGGAAGTTGCGGAACTGGAACAGGTTCATGCGGCCGGGCGTCTGCGTGGCGCTGGGCACGAAGGTCATCAGCGACTCGCGCAGCTCCTCGATCTTCACCCCGCGCACGAAGGCGGCGAGCACGGCGGGCAGGATGTTCTGGATGTTGAACACGGCCTTGCCACCGTAGGTCAACGGCACGTTCACCGCCTTTTCGATGCGCAGTTTCCACTCGCCCTTGCTGATGGTGATGAAGCCGTTCTCGTAGATGGCCGCGAGGCCGCCGAGCTTGCAATGCTGGCGGATCAGGCGGTTGTTCTCATCGAGGCTGAACAGCGCGATCTTGCTGATGCACTGCTTGCGCATCGCCATCACCAGCTCATCGTCGGCGTTGAGGATCGCGTAGCCGTCCTGCCGCACGCTGCGGGGCACGGTGCTCTTCACGTGGGCCAGTTCCTCCAGTGTGTGGATGTCCTTCAGGCCAAGGTGATCGGCCGCCACGTTGGTGACGATGGCGACGTCGCAATGCTCGAAGCCGAGGCCGCTGCGCACGAGACCGCCGCGCGCCGTTTCCAGCACGGCCATGTCCACCAGCGGGTCTTTCAGTACGAACTGCGCGCTGGCCGGGCCGGTGCAATCGCCCTTCATCAGCATGCGGTTCATGATGTACACGCCGTCGCTGCACGTCATGCCCACCTTGTTGCCCACGGTGCGCATGATGTGCGCGGTGAGGCGGGTGGTGGTGGTCTTACCGTTCGTACCCGTGACCGCGATGATGGGGATGCGGCTGGGCGCGCCCGGCGGGAAGAGCATGTCCACCACGGGTTCGGCCACGTTGCGGCCAAGACCTCCCGTGGGATCGAGGTGCATGCGGAAGCCCGGCGCGGCGTTCACCTCCAGCACGGCGCCGCCGGTATCGCGCAGCGGCTGTGTGATGTCGTCGGTCATGATGTCGATGCCGCAGATGTCGAGGTCGATGATGCGGCTGACGCGCTCGGCGAGGAAGACGTTGAAGGGATGCACGACCTCCGTGACGTCATCGGCGGTGCCGCCGGTGCTGAGGTTGGCCGTGGCCTTCAGGTACACCACTTCATCCTTCGCGGGCACGGTGTCGGGCGTGTAGCCGAGGCGGTCCAGCAGCTTCAGTGTATGGTCGTCGATGTCGATGCGGGTGAGCACGTTCTCGTGGCCGTAGCCGCGGCGCGGATCCTTGTTCACCTCTTCCACCAACGCGGTGATGGTGCTTTTGCCGTCGCCCACCACGCAGGCAGGGGTGCGTTTCGCGGCCGCCACGAAGCGGTGGTTGATCACCAGCAGGCGGTGGTCAAGCCCGGTGATGTAGCGTTCCACGATCACGCTGCGGCTGATCTCCTTCGCCTTGTGGAAGCCGGCCAGCGCCTCCTCCTTGCTCTTGATGCCGATGGTGGCGCCGCGCCCGTGGTTGCCGCCGATGGGCTTGATCACGCAGGGGTAGCCCACGCTGTCCAGCGCGGCCTCCAGCCCTTCCTCGGTGCGCAACACGCGGCCCTTGGGCACGGGGATCTCGTAGCTCTCCAGCAGCTGCTTGGTCTCCTCCTTGTCGCAGGCGATCTCCACGCCGATGTTGCTGGTGTTGCTGGTGATGGTGGCGCGGATGCGTTTCTGATGGATGCCGTGGCCGAGCTGCACGAGGCTTTGCCCGTTGAGGCGCAGGTACGGGATGCCGCGCGAAACGGCCTCGGCCACGATGCTTCCGGTGCTGGGCCCGAGGCGGCTTTCCTCACGGAGCTCGCGCATCTGCTGCAGGTCGGCCTCCAAGTCGTAGGGCGTGCCGTCGATCAGCGCCTGCGCGATGCGCACGGCGGCCTTCGCCGCGAACATGCCCACGGGCTCCTCCACGTAGCTGAACACCACGTTGTACACGCCCCGATCGCGCGTGCTGCGCGTGCGGCCGAAGCCGGTGTCCATGCCCGCCAGCGTCTGGATCTCCAGCGCGATGTGCTCGATCACATGGCCCATCCACGTGCCGCGCTTCACCCGTTCCCAGAAGCCGCCCTCGTGCTCCTCGCTGCACCGGTGGCTGTACATGCTGGGCAGCAGCGCCTGTATGCGCTCGTAGAAACCGGGGATCTTGTCGGTGGGCTTTTCCTCAAGGTCCTCGATGTCGAGGCGCATGACGATGAGGTTGTGGCGCTTGACCGACCAGTAGTTGGGGCCACGCATGGCCTTGAGTTCGAGGATGCGCATGTGGGTCACCGGGAGGCTCCGGCTGTTATGGTTTTGTTGGAACGAGCGGGCACCGGAGGCATGGTAAGGACATCCGGCGTGGGGAAGATAGGGAAGGAAAATGGTACGGCGGCGGGGGCAGGGCGATCCTGCGCACTTCGCCATGCGCCACCGCCGAAGCTTGGGCGACATGCGGTGGCATGGCTTCAGCGGACAGGCAAGGCGGCACGGGTGGCAGGGTGGGCACGGTGCGGCTACCGTGTCCACCCGAGGAGAAAGGATGGGTCTGCCGCCATGCCCCCGTTTGCACGGCCCGCACCCGCCACCTACGTTCGCCACGTATTCACATAAGGCGGCAATGCCGCCGGTCCTTCACTACCGGAAACTGCAACGTGGTGTTCGCGTTGATCGGAGAGGAAGTGGTGGTGTTCCGCGCCGTCGCCAAAGCGCTATGGCGCGTCGGAGACAAGTGCGGCATACGAGCCGCAAACCCAGCGAGGAGTACGGTCCCTGAGCCGGGGCCAAGTTGAATGCTCACCTCACTCCCCGGCAGCTTGGAGTGTCCTCAGAAGATAGGGACACCCGCTTGTTCATCAAAACCTCCTCCCGCCTTCACCTTCCTGCGCTCTTCCCCTACTTTAGCGCCCATCGGCCTTCCATGGCGCATGCGCGCAAGGCCACGGGGCGGGGGATAAACACGCTGTATGACACCCAAAGGCAAACTCATCGCCATCGGCGGCAACGAGGACAAAGGCAAGGAGCCCGAAGGCGGCCACCACACCAAGGTCTTCCACAACAACTTCATCGAGGAGGGCATCCTGAAGCGCGTGGTGAACGAGATCGGCGGCACCGGCAGGCGCATCGCCGTGATCACCAGCGCCAGCAGCATCCCCGAGGAGGTGGGCGCCAACTATATCGAGGCCTTCGGGCGGCTGGGCGTGCAGGACATCGACGTGCTGGACATCCGCGACCGCAAGGACGTGCGGCCCGACATGATCAAAAGGCTGTCCCGCGCCGACGGCGTGATGATGAGCGGCGGCAACCAGCTGCGCCTCACCACCATCTTCGGCGGCACGGCCTTCCTTGAGCTGATGAAGCGCCGCTACCACGAGGAGGAAGGCTTCGTGATCGCGGGCACCAGCGCGGGCGCCATGTGCATGAGCAGCACCATGATCTACCAAGGCCACAGCGCCAGCGGCCTGATCAAGGGCGGCGTGAAGATGACCACCGGCGCGGGCCTGATACAGGACGTGATCATCGACAGCCATTTCGTGGAGCGCGGCCGTTTCAGCCGGTTGACGCAGGCCGTGGCGGGCAACCCCAACAGCATCGGCATCGGCTTGGGCGAGGATACCGGCGTGGTGATCACCGGCGGCGAGCACTTGGAGACGATCGGCAGCGGTCAGGTGATGATCTTCGACGGCCACGACATCACGTACAGCGACCTCGCCGACGTGGAGGAAGGCGAGCCCTTCAGCGTGGAGGGGATGAAGGTGCATATCATCAGCAAGGGCCACTGCTACAGCGTGAAGCAGAAGGTGTTCACGGCGGTGAAGGTGCCGGTGCGGGGGTGATCGTCGGTTCGCGGTTGTCAGTTGTCAGGGTGGGGATGGGCCTTCTGTCCGTCGAGCAGTCTGACAACTGAGAACTGACAACGGACAACCGCCACGATCGCAGAACTTAGCCGCCGTGGAACGGTATCACATCCTGCTGGTGGAGGACGACCACCGCCTGTCGCGCTCCCTTGCCGAACAGTTGGAAGTGGCGGGGTATGCCTGCACACAGGTGTACGATGGCGATATGGCGCTTCGTGCCGTGGCCGGGCGGCGCTTCGATGCCGTGCTGCTGGACCTGAGCCTGCCGGGCAGGGATGGCTATGCCGTCTGCAAGGAGATCCGCCGCACCGACCGCAGATCGCCCATCATCGTGATCACGGCCTTCAGCGACATCGACGACAAGATGAACGCCTTCGACCTTGGGGCCGACGACTATCTGGTGAAGCCCGTACACTTCCAAGAGGTGCTGGCGAAGGTGCGCGTGTTCCTGAAACGCCGCGAAGGGACCGGGGAACTGGACGCACGCATCACGGTGGACGACTTGGAGATCGATACCGACAAACGGGCCGTGACCCGCGCCGGGCGGGCCATCGACCTTGCGCCCAAGGAATACAACCTGCTGCTGCTGCTGGCGCGGCGCCCGGGCAAGGTGTACAGCAAGGATGAGCTGGCCGCACAGGTGTGGAGCGACAGCCACTCGGTATCGAACAACACCATCGAGGTGTACATCAGCTTCCTGCGTAGCAAGGTGGACAAGGGCCACGCGCGCAAACTGATCCACACACGGCACGGCTTCGGCTACACCCTTTCCGCAGAACAGCCATGAGCACGAAGCTGCGCATGGCCCTGTTGTTCGCCGGGCTCAGCCTGCTGCTGCTGCTGGGCGTGCTGGGCTACATCTTCGTATCGCACTCCGCCTCGCGGCAGGAGGAGTTCTACGAGCGCCTCGAAGCGCAATGTGTGCGTACCGCCTCCCTCCTCGACGTGGTGCGCGAGGCCGACAAGCGCCTGCTGCGGGTGATGGACATGAACACCATCCACCGCATCCACGATGAGAAGGTGCTGGTGTTCGATGCGGACGACCACCTGATCTACTCCAGCCTCGACGACGAGCCCATCCCATACTCCGCCGAGGTGCTGAAGGGCATCAGGGACGCGGGGCACAAGGCTTGGCGCGATGATGACGGCGATGAGGTGGTGGGCATCCGCTACACCGCCGACGGTACCGATCTGGTGGTGCTGGCCTCGGCCTTCGACAAGCACGGGCAGGAGGAACTGCGCAACCTGCGCAACACCTTGTTGATCACGCTGGCGCTCGGCGCGCTCTTCATCTTCGGCGCCAGCTACCTGTACATCGGCTTCACCTTCCAGCCCATCGGCCAGCTGGACCGCGCCATCGCCACCATCGACGTGGACCGGCTGGACCAGCGCGTTCCCGAGCCGAAGGGCAACGACGAGATCCACCGGCTGGCTGTGAACTACAACCACATGCTGGACAGGCTGCGGGGGGCCTTCGACCTGCAACGCGCCTTCGTGAACAACGCCAGCCATGAACTGCGTACCCCGCTGGCCCGCATGAACGCACAGGTGGAGCGCGCGCTGGCATTGCCCGCCGGCAGCGACGGGCTGAAGGCCACGCTGCACACGTTGCAGAACGACATCGCCGCGCAGGCCTCGCTGGTGGAGTCGCTGCTGCTGCTGCAACGGCTGCAGGCGCACCTCCCCCTGCACCGGTCCGGTGTGCGCGTGGATGAAGCCCTGTACGCAGCCCTTGACGAAGTGCATGCGCTGCACCCCGACCTGCTTGCGAACGTGGACATCGGCCCCGGCATCGGTTCGGAGAAGGACTTGATCGTGAGCGCCAACGAGATCCTGCTGCGCACCATGTTCCTGAACCTGTTGCGCAACGCCCACACCTATGCACCGGACAAGCGCGTCAGCATCGCCATCGACCGCAGCGGCGCCACGCTGGTGCTGCGCTTCAGCAATACCGGGGCCGAAGCCCTGCCCCCTCAGGTATTCGCGCCCTTCTTCCGTGGCGTACACGGCGAGCACATCAAGGGGAGCGGCCTCGGACTGAGCATCGTGGAACAAGTGGCTGCGGATGCCGGTGGTGCTGTCCAGTACCACTTCGGCGAGGGGCAGCATCATTTCACGGTGGAGCTGCCGTTGGCCGCGATGACGCGGGATGCGGCCGTGGAAGCCCGTTAGCCAACCCTTCGGTACTTTTGCCGCCGCTTCGGAGCAGGTGCAAGTGGCATTGCCCCTGCTCTTGCTCCCGCCCCCTGATGAGTTCCCCCCGCACCGTCGCCTTCCACACGCTGGGCTGCAAGCTCAACTTCAGCGAGACCAGTACGCTGGCCCGTTCA
>JAHBUM010000072.1 GCA_019638075.1 Flavobacteriales bacterium
CAGGCACCGGGTTGGCACCGCTCAGCACCACCAGGTTGCCCGCGTTCAGCACCTCCCAGGTCACCTGGCCGGGGTTGGCGTCGGTCTGGAACTCCAGGTTAAGGCCGTTGGCCGTGCAACTGGGGTTGTTGTCGCCGCAGCGCACCGTCAGGCTGAAGGTGCCCGTGTTGCTCAGGTAGCCGGTCACGTAGATGTAGTACGTGGTGCCGTTCACGCTGTTCCATTGCAGGCTGCTTCGTGTGCCGCCGCCACAAACGCTTGCGCCGCCGGTGCCGGTATCATCGTCGTTGGCCGTCACGCAGGTGAAGCTGCCGCACGAGCCGGTGAACACGCCCATCTTGGTGTCGTAGCTGCCGTCGCAGACGCTGGCCACCATGGGGCCACCCCAGCCCTGCACCGTGTACCATACACCACCCGCTGTGTTCAGCGTAACGGTGTTGCAGGTGCCTGGCGCGCCGGTGGTCGAAGCGTTCACCGTGGTGCCAGCGGTCACGCTGTTGCACGCCACGGGGGTTGCGTTCGCGCAGAGGTCGTTCACAGGCGGCTGTGCCGGGGTGCTGAAGTTCACCGCGCTGCTCCAGTTGCTGAAGCCGTTGTCATCGCCGGAGCAATCCTGGCGCACGAAGATCTGGTAGCCCGTGCTTTGGGTAAGCGGGGGGCTGAGCAGGTAGGGCGATGCCGTGATGCCCGATACGATGGTGCCCGTGCCTGCGGTGTGCGGGTTGGGGCCGTAGTCGATCTCGTACGTGCCCGTGCAACCTGCGCAGGTGAAGCTCACGTTCGTGCTGTTGTACGTGGTGCCCGATACCGCCACACCCGTGGGTGCGGGGCATGCCGCAGGCGGGTCGATGGCCAGGCTGTACGTGGTGATGCAGGCGGGGCTGGGGAAGTTGTCCACCACCAGGTAGTAGGTCTCGCCCATGGTCAGCGTCGGGGTCAGCGTACGGGTGAGGCCCGTGGTGCTCTGTGCATTGCCCACGCAGGTGCTACCCGAAGTGAAGGGGCAGCCTTGGTAGAGCATGATGCCGGCATCCTGGTCCGTTCCCGTGGTCAGCAGGATGTTGTACACCCCGGTCACCGGTGCGGTGAACGTGTAGGTACGATCCTCTGCGCCATAGTAGCTGGTGCTTCCGCAGGCTACGATCACGTTGGCTGCGGTCACGTTGTTACCCGATCCGCAGGTGCTTTGGCCGGTGGTGCTGTACGGCAGGCTGCCGATGGTCACCGAGTTGGCGCCCAGGCTGCCGGGGCATTCCGGCGGCGGGGCCTGCGTGGTGAAGGCTACCACGGCCGTGTTGTCGCTGAAGCCGTCGCCATTGGCGGAGCAGTCCTGGCGCACGTACACCTGGTAGGCGGTGGATGCGGAGAGCCCGCTGATCGCCTGGGGCGAAGTGGCGCCGGTGATCACCGTGCCACCCACGCCGGGGTTCTCGTCGGTGCCGGGGGTGAAGCCCGTTTCGCCGTATTCCACAATGATGGAACCCGTGCAGCCCGAGCACGTGAAGTTCACGTTGGTGCTGTTATGCGTGGTGCCCGAAACGGATACGCCGGTGGGGATGGGGCAGCTCGGCGTCTCGATCAGGCTGATGTTGTCCACTTCCAGCATGAACTGGTCGGCATCGGAATATGCATGCCAGCCGAAATAGTACACGCCGGAAGAAGCGGGCGTGATCTGGTACGACACCGTGAAGGGACCGTCATCGAACGAGCCATGGTCAATGATCAACTCGGTCATTCCAGCAGCATTCGCCGCTGAACCGTAGTACACCTCCAGGGCTTCATCGTAGCCGCTGGCACTATAGTCGTAGGTAAGGGTGTAGCTGGTGCCGCCCTCCAGGTTGATGCCGGGGGTGAACATCCAGTCGTTCGCGGGGTTGGAGCCGTTCCACGGATAACGCGCAGCGGGACTGGAGAAGCTCATGGGGAGTGCCGTCGTGATCCAGGTATTCGAGCCGTTCAGGTTCTCTACCGTCCAGCAGTTCGGGAACGCCGGAGCGCTCACGCTGTTGAAGTTCTCGCTGTAGGGTACGTCCACTGCGTCGCAAGCCGTGGTGAAGTTCACCACCGCGCTGTTGGCGCTGTAGTCATCGCCGGGGCACACCTCGCGCACATAGACCTGGTAGGCCGTGGCCGAGGAAAGGCCAGTGAGGGTCACCGGGCTGCCGGCAACGGGAGAGCCGGTCCAGATGGTGCCATCGCCAGCGCTGCCATCGGTGCCGGGCGTGAAGCCGGGCGCACCGTATTCAACAATGAACTCGCCCGTGCAGGAAGTGCAGGTCCAGGCGATATCGGCCCCCTCGGTGGTGATGTTGCTGGCACCGACACCGGTGGGTGCTTCGCAGGAGGGAGGGGGGGCTACGACAAGCGTGTAATCCTCGGCCTCGCCGTAGCTCTCGTTGCCGCAAGCGCTGGAGGGCACTGTGTTCCACGCTGCCCGCACACGCATGCGGTACGAACCGGAAGGCGTACCATTGGGTACCGTTACGCTGCCCGTGCGCGGGGAGGCACCATTGGCGGCAGTGCTCATCAGCTCGCCTGCATCGAACTGCAGGTTGTTGTCCCAATCCACCCACACGCGCACACCGTTGCTGCCACCCACGTATGCAACGCTGTAGTTGAACGTGGTGTTGGCCGATGCCGTCACCGACATGTTGGTGTGGTCCGAGTAGGCGGCATTGGCGCTGCCTGCGTTGGAGATGTTGGTGATCCCGTCCGTGGTGCTGAAGGAGCTGATGTAGTCACCGCTATTGGTCCTTGTGGGAACGCAATAGCCCGTGTACACGCTCACCGGCCCCACCCAGGTGCTTGTGCCATCGCCGCTGCAGTCGCTGCGGAGGTAGACGGAATAGGTGGTGTTCGGGGTCAGCGCCACGCTGGTGCTGAAGCTGGTCCCTGCGGTGGAGTTGGACTCCACCACGTTATTCCCCGCGTCGCGCACCTCCCAATCGTAGCCATCGGCGTTGGGTTCGGCGGTCCACGATGCCGAGAGGCTGGTCATGGTGGGCACCAGGGTCAGGCCGGTAGGCACCAGGCAGGTGGGGGGGGGCATGATGCGGAAATTGTCCACGCCGATATCGGTGCCACCGAAATCGGAGGTGGCGCGCAGGCGGATCACCGTGGTGGCCGAGGTGGAGGTCACCTTGCGCTCCACCAGCGTCCATGCGCCGGCGGTGGTCAGGATCGTGCCCAGGCGGGTGAAGGTGGCTCCGCCATCCGTGCTTTGCAGGATCGTGAGGGAGTCGCCGCCCGAAGTGTTGATATAGCTGAAGAACAGGTCGTCGTTGCCGCTGCCTGCCGTCATGTCGATGTACAGGTCAAGGTTGCCCTTGGTGCCGCTGGAAGCGTTGAACGAATGGAACCGGGCCGAGTAGGAGCCCTGGGTGAACACCGGGCTGTAGGCGCCGCTTGTGCTGGTCCACGCTGCCGATGTTCCCTGGTCGTTCCTGCGCCAGCTGTTGTTGCCGGTGGCCGGATCGTTCTTCCAGTTCGCAGAGGGCACATCCGTGGTGTTGCACAGGTTGCTCCAGCTCTCGAAGCCCTGTGCGTACAACGTGCCATCGTACGTGGCGTAGGAGGGAGAGATCGCGTTCACCGTCACCACGTTGGAGAAGTTCTCATCCGAGGTGTTGGTGCATGTGGTCTTGATGCGGAAATAGCGGGTGCCGTTGATGGCCGTGGTGGTGTAGCTGGCGGTGGTGGCGCCGCTGCCGCCGATCACGTCGTCCCAATCGTCAGTGCCATCGGGCGATTCCTCCCACTGGTAGGTGATGCCGGGTGCGGCGGTGAGGCCGGTGGCCGTAAGGCTGGCGGTACTGCCTACACACACGCCGACAGGGCTGGTGATGGCACCGGGGTCGGGTTCACCTGCGCAGGGGACGGGTGGGTCGAACTGATAACCGTTCCCGTTCCCTGGCCAGGCAGCGGCGGTCGTAGTGCTGTTGCTCAACCCGTTGAGGGCGTTGATGTATCGGCCCGTGCCGCCAACGGCATCCTCAATGGCGATACTTCGACTCGTGGTGATCGTTCCCGTGGTCGCACCATAAATGATCTGGATGCGTCCGGCGTTGGCTGAGGAAGGCCCGTCGAGCACCACTTGGTAGTTGATCGAGTTGGCGGTGCTTGAACTTCCGCTACCGCTTCCGGAACTGTTGTTCCACTGGAGAACGAAACGGTCGCCAGTGCCGTCGGCACCCCACTGCATGGTGCCTGCACCATTCGGTGTGGTAGTGCCGAAGTTGGCATTGCCGTCGCCATGCCAGGCACGTACCGCCCGGTTGACGGTCGTTGTGGTGAAGGCGTTCCCGGGAGTAAGGTCATTCGTCCCCTGGTCGGCACCGAAGGAGACCCACCCATTGGTACACATCACCACTTCGGTATATCCAACACCGTCGAATGTGAATGTCCAAGGCAGTGCGATGCCCGCCTGGCGGCCATCATCCGAAGATCCGGTGAAGGCCGGTGATGCAGGGGTACCGGTCGCGGTCCGCGTGACCGGCGAGGGCATGGTCACGAAGCTTTGGCTGGAGAGGACCGTTCGGCTGTAGGTCGTGATGGTTTGGGCATTCATGCCCTGGGCAAGGAGCAAGGCGCTCAACACACCCGCGTTCCCCCACCAGCGCGTTCGCCGTTGGGGGGTCGAAATGTCTCGACAATTCATGAGTTCAAGGTTTTGGTTGAAGAATGTAGAACGGCCTGCGTACGTGCAGGCGATACGATGGTAAGGCCGGTGGCCTGGCGGGGTCGTGCATGGCTGGCCGCGTGGCCGGGTCATGCTGCAACAGGGCTGGGAGAGGGAAGGGTAATGGGGAAGACGCAGGTGGCGTGCTGTGGTTGCTTGGTGTGTGTTCTTGATGCTCGGTTGCATCAAATGTAGCGGGATGAGCGATCCGTGCAAGCTCCTGTATCCTCATGATCGGGAAAAAGTGTGCGAACGATCGATGGTGGCAAACCCGGATCCAGCGCGGGATCCAGCGTTGGAGGGGGCTGCGGCGGCTGGCCGCAGGGTGTCACGGGAGTGTGATCTTGGTGGCAGGCCTGGGCATGTCTGAAAGTGTGAGGTGTGAGTACGGAGGTCTGAAGTGGCGCCACCTCACACTTCGAACGAAAAGCCCCCGCCTCTTTCGGGACGGGGGCTTTCGGCTTGTTCGTTCAGCTTACTTCTGGATCACCAGACGCTCGGTGTAGGCTTTGCTGCCTGCGGTCAGGTTCACCAGGTACATACCGTTGGCGAGGTTGCCATCGAGGTCGAGGTTCGTCTTCACGAAGCCATCGGTCACCGCGATGGTGCGGGCGGTCACCTTCTTGCCGGTGAGGTCGTAGATGTCCACGCTCACCGTGCGCACGCCTGCCTCAACACTGCTCAGGTTGATGAAGAGCTGGTCGCCGTTGTTCGGGTTCGGGTACATCATCAATGTGCTGTTGGCATCGATCACCATGCTGCTGCTGCCACCGTTCGGCTGCGCGCAGGGGTTGATGGTCACGTTGCACACCTTGCCCCAAGGCTCGGTATCGGCGCAGGCTGCGGCCTGGCTGCTGCCCGCCGGGCCGAAGCACCAGGTGGCACCACCATCAAGGCTTACGCGCACATCCACCTCGTAGGTCTTGGTGCATTGCAGCGGGGTTCCGCTGGTCCAGTTCAGGACAAGCTGGGCGCTGGTCTGGGGCGGGCGCACAATGCAGATGCCCTCGCCCGCGATGCGGAAGCGGAACTGATAGCGTACGCTGCTGCTGGCCACCGTGGGCACGGGCTGCGGCGGGTTGGCGTAGATGCGGTTGGCCGGGCTGCTGCCGCCGCCGAAGTTGCGGTACACCCCGCAGCTGTAGTCCGCCGTGTTGGCCGGATCATCCTGCAGTTTCACGCGTGGGCAGGCTGCCAGGCCGGTATCGATCTTGAACAGGCAGGCAGGGCCGAAGGCCAGGTTGTTGCCCGCCACGCGGCCGCGCACACGCACGTTCAGCAGCACGTTCGCCGGGATGTGCGGGGTGGCTACGCTGTTGGTCCAGCCGTTCACCTTGAAGTGGTTAGCGCGCAATGCTCCGGTGCCGTAGCCGTCGCTCGTCGCATGGCTGCGGAAGCGGCGGAAGCTATAGCTGCCGTTGGGGTCGAAGAACCAGAACTCGTAGCCGCTGTTCGCGTTGCTTACGCCGTACTGTGCGCTCACGGCCGGGTTATCGGCCACCACGATGAACTTGTAGTCCACCCAATCCAGCTTGTCGCAGCTGCTGAAGATCAGCTTGTCATCGCCCACGGGCAGGCAGAAGGCCCCGTTCTCGTAGGTGTTCTTGATGGCGCTTGCGTTGCCGTTGCCGAAGTTGCCGAAGTTGTCGATGATGCGGCGTCCGTTGGGGCCGCTCTCGCGCAGCTGGTAGCCGCCGGTCACGAAGCCGTCGCCGCCGCTGTCCATCACGCGCAGGCGGTAGCAGCCTGCGGGCAGGCAGCAGTTATCGGTGATGGGCGTGGTGATGTTGGGCGGGTAGCTGCCGCCGCTGCAGAGCACCACGTCGGCGTTCTGCTCCAGGATCTCCCACGAGGCTTCCTGGCTGTTGGCATCGGTGCGCAGTTCCACGGTCACGTTCTCGGTGCATGCGCCAGTGGTGGTCACGCTGGTGGTGTTGGAGTTGCCCGTGGTGCAGTTGCCGCCCACGGCGCGTACGCGGTAGTAGTAGGTGGTCTCGGCAGCCAGGCCGCTCACCACCTGCGAGGTGCCGCTCACGGTGAGGTTGTCGTAGCCGGGCAACATGGTGTTGACCGAGCCGTTCACCACCACGTCGTCTATGGCGCTTGTGCCACCAGCAGCTACCGCAGCATTGTTCGGACTCGTGTTCGAGGTCATGATCCAGCGCAGGAATACCTGGCTTTCATTCTCGCAGGCCGCAGGCAGGGCCACATCGTTCAGCACGCCCCCGGTCCAGTTGTTCGCTACGGTGATCGTGGACGAGGGCACGGGCGTCCATGCGCCACCTGTTCCGATCCGGTATTCTACATGGAAATCACGCGGGCCCGTATTGGACGAGCGCTGCTTGGAGGAAAGGGTGAGGCTGGAATATCCGGTGGTGTTCATTTCCACCATCCAATACTTCGTGCCATTCCCGCTGCTCCAGTCGCCACTGTTCGTTGTTGCTGCGCTGGTGGTGCTGGAGGCGACAGGTGCGTATGTCACCGCTCCAACGTTCACTGCCGCGATGGTCATGGCGCTGTTGGCGGGGGTGCCGCCATCGGCCACGTTGTTATCCGGGTTGTTCGGGAAGGTCCAGGTCACCAATAGTGTCGGGGGCAGGCTGAAGGAATTGCTCGTAGCCACATCCAGCCGGTAGCTGGTGGCACCGCTCACGGCGCCCCAGTTGGCGGTGAAGCCCGAAGCCCCCACGGCGGTGGCTGCGGTGGTCACCGGCGTGCCGATGCTGCTGGTGGTGAAGCTGCCCTGCGTGCCGTAGGTGGTGCCGCCATCGTTGGTGGCGTAGGCCTTGAAGTAGTATGTGGTGCAGGGCGCAAGGCCGCTGAGGCTGCTGGTGTAGGCGCCAGAGATCGGTGTGCCGCCGGCCACCTGTGTGCCGCTGCCGTTGGCGAAGCCGTTGGTGGTGCTGTACTCGATGCCGTGGGCTGTCACCGCCGAGCATCCGCTGGCCGTGATGGTGCCTGCCACATCAGCGGAGTTGAAGGTGAGGTTGGACGCCGTACCCGACGTCACGGACGGGGCGGTGTTCACCCCGGCACCCGTAACGGACTTGTTCACGTTGCTGGCGCCGCCGCCGCCCACCACGATATTGCCGTTGTAGGCAGTGGCCGCCGTGGGCGTGAAGTGGATGTAGACCACGGTGTTGAGCGCGCCACCGGCCTGCACGATGTTCAGCGGGTTGCTGTACGGGCCGCCCGCATCCGTGGCGAAGGTGTACTGCGGCATCGTGCTGCTCACCGTCACGTCATCGGTGGTCAGGTTGGAGCCGGTGATGGTGGTGGTGTTCGGCCCGCCGGTGGTGTTGATGCACTGGTTGCCGAAGCCGGTGATGTTCGAGGCCGCGAGCAGGGGTGTGCCGGCGGAGGTCACCGAGCCGCCGATGGCGAGGCAGGGAGTGGTCACGCCGGTCCCATAGCGGGCAAAGGCGAAGGTGCCCCCGGCATCGGTAGCCCCCCAAGCATAGAGCCGCAGTGTGATGGTCGTTCCCGATGCCACGTTCTGCAAGGCACTGATCCCGGAGAGGGAGATCTGCGTCTGGTCCACGCCATCCGCAGTGCTGGTGAAGGATACGGAGGATCCGATGTCCGTGAAGTTCGTGCCGTCAACGCTGTAGCGCCAGATATAGGCATTGGGGCCGGTACCTGACCGGCGCAAACGGGCGTCAAGGGTGGAGAGCGAGACCTGGTACCCGGCAGCGGCGCTTACCGTACACTGGAAATACTCGTTCTGGGCGATGGCGTTAGCTTGGTTGGGAGTACTGGTGTTCCAATCCCTCGCCACGAAGCCCCGCACTAATGTGACGCCGGTCGTGTTCACTCCCGCGCCGCGCGAGAGCACCGAGGTGTTCAGGTTCGCGTCATTGGTGGTGGCGTTGTAGGTGGCCTCATTGCCGTTGGCAGCGGAGAACTGCCAGGCGACGATCTGGGCCCGGCCGCCGAGGCTCAATAGTGTGGCACAGGCTGCCAGGGTCAAACATCGGAGTATGTGTCGTGTGTCCATGTAGATGGGTTTGGGGATGCGTAGAAGCGAACAAAGTTGAGGTGATCGGGTGTGGTTGCTCGGGTGTGTTGATAAAAATGTGTTGGGGTGGAGGTGTCGGTTGTCAGGGAATGCCTGCGATGGCTGTTCGGGGGGCGGTGTCCTAACTTTACCGGACCAATACGAAGTACCATGGACATCGCGAGCATCAAGCTGACCCTGATGGAGCGCCTCATGCTGGTGTGGGACGAAGCGGCCTTGAAGCGCATTGGAACGGCCATCGAAACGGAGATCCCCGAAGAGGTCGGTGCGGTTGATTATACCGATGAGGAGATCGCGGAACTGGATCGGCGCCAAGCCCGGCACCTGAGCGGGGAAAGCCGGTCGTACACGCAGGAGGAGGCCCTGCGGATGATGCGCGAAGGGTTCAAGGGATGAGCCATACGCTCGTCATCAAGTCCGAGGCGATCGTGGAGGCCGCCGAGATCTATGCCTACTACAAGCAGATCGGGCAGGCCCTCGCCGACCGCTTCGACAAGGAGCTGGACGAGTGCTACACGAAGATCCTGCGCAACCCGGCGGCATACAGCATACGCAAGAAGAACTACCGTCATGCCATGCTGCGCAAGTTCCGTTACCGCGTGGTGTTCGCGTTGATCGGGGAGGAAGTGGTGGTGTTTCAAGTGCGGCATACCAGCCGCAAGCCCAGCGAGGAATACGGGCCCTGAATAAGCTTGTGGGCTGGCTCGAAAGAGCCGGTTGAGTTGTCAGGGCAGGCTTGCTGTGTGGGACTACTGACCGAAGGAACACGTGGAAGCCCGCACCACGGCAGACCCCATCAAGGAGCCTGACAATAGAGGGCATCTCAAAATTGTTTTTGGATGCGAGCGAGGAGGATTTCGCGACCAGATGAGGCGCCAGACCGGAGCATAGCCGGTGGCTATGTGAGGATCGAGCAACGAAATATGGGCGTGAAAGACCCTTGCGCAGCCCGAAGGATGATTTTGAGATGCCCTCTAGACAACCGATAACAAGCACCCGCAAAAGCGAAAGGCACCCTTGCGGATGCCCTTCTCAACACGTCCCCTCGACTGAGCTTTACTCCGCCAGGACACGTGCTGTTGCCTTCGGCCTTATTCGGCCAGTACGATCACGGTGTTGTTGCTCACCTCCACCACGCCGCCCTTCACGGCGAATGCCTTCACGCCGGAATCCGTCTTCACCTGCACCTCACCGGCCCTCAGCACGGTGATCAGGGGGGCATGGTTGTTCAGGAAACCCATGCTGCCGTCCACGCCGGGTACGCCCACATAGCTGGCCTCGCCCTTGAAGAGCTCCTTATCGGGGGTGATGATCTCTACTTTCATGTGCTCATGTGTTCATGCGACCATGTGCTCATGGCCGCATGGGCACATGAACACATGGGCACATGCTCTACGCCTTCGCCGCCTCCGCCAGCATTTTCTTACCAGCGGCGATCACGTCCTCGATGTTGCCCTTCAGGTTGAAGGCGCTCTCGGGGTACTCGTCCATCTGGCCGTCCATGATCATGTTGAAGCCCTTGATCGTCTCTTCGATCGGCACCATCACGCCGGGCAGGCCGGTGAACTGTTCGGCCACGAAGAACGGCTGGCTCAGGAAGCGCTGCACTTTGCGGGCGCGCAACACGCTCATCTTGTCCTCCTCGCTCAATTCGTCCATACCGAGGATGGCGATGATGTCCTGCAACTCCTTGTAGCGCTGGAGCAGGGCCTTCACACGCTGGGCGCAATCGTAGTGTTCGTTGCCCACCACGGCGGGGGTGAGGATGCGGCTGGTGCTGTCCAACGGATCCACGGAAGGGTAGATACCCAGCTCGGCGATCTTCCGGCTCAATACGGTGGTCGCATCCAAGTGGGCGAACGTGGTGGCCGGAGCAGGATCGGTCAAGTCATCCGCAGGTACGTACACCGCCTGCACGGAGGTGATGGAACCACGCTTGGTGGAGGTGATGCGTTCCTGCATGGCACCCATCTCGGTGGCCAGGGTGGGCTGGTAACCCACGGCGCTCGGCATACGGCCCAGCAGCGCGGATACTTCGGAACCCGCCTGCGTGAAGCGGAAGATGTTGTCCACGAAGAAGAGGATGTCGCGGCCGCCGCTCTCCTCATCGCCATCGCGGAAGTACTCGGCCAAGGTGAGGCCGCTCAGGGCTACGCGGGCACGAGCTCCGGGAGGCTCGTTCATCTGCCCGAACACGAAGGTGGCCTGACTGCTCTCGAGCTTGGTGTAGTCCACCTTGCTCAGGTCCCAGCCGCCTTTCTCCATGCTATGCACGAAGTCGTCACCATACTTGATGATGCCGCTCTCGATCATCTCGCGGAGCAGGTCGTTCCCTTCGCGGGTACGTTCACCCACACCGGCGAACACGCTGTAACCGCTGTGGCCCTTGGCGATGTTGTTGATCAGCTCCTGGATCAATACGGTCTTGCCCACACCGGCACCACCGAACAGACCGATCTTACCGCCTTTGGCATAAGGCTCGATCAGGTCGATCACCTTGATCCCCGTGAAGAGGATCTCGGTGCTGGTGCTCAGCTCGTCGAACTTCGGCGCATCGCGGTGGATGGGGTAGGTCTTGCCAGTGTTCACCTCCTTCATACCGTCGATCGGCGTACCGGTCACGTTGAAGAGGCGGCCTTTGATGGCATCGCCCACGGGCATGCTGATGGCTTTGCCCTGGGCCACCACTTCGGCGCCACGGCTCAGGCCGTCGGTGCTTTCCATGGAGATGGCGCGCACGGTGTCTTCACCGGTGAGCTGCTGGGTCTCCAGCACGAGCACGCTACCGTCGGGACGGGTCACGTGCAGAGCGTCGTAGATGTTGGGCAGGTTGTTACCGGCCTCGAAGCGAACGTCGACCACAGGTCCGATGACCTGTACTACCTTTCCGATGTGCTTGGACATGAGCTGGTTATGCGGTTCGGGAAGGAGGGCTCCCCTGTTTGCGGCCGCGAAGGTAGGACTTGGCGCCCGATGGACCAATGGTGTGGAAGGGATGTTGAAAGAGTGTGGAGAAGGCGGCATGGACTTGGGGGCTGCGAGTCACGGGCGCAGGCGGTCCCACAGCTCGTAGCTCCAAGCAGCATCCGCCTGTTCAACGTGCCACCACCACGCGGCCGTGCATCGTGCCGTGGCTGGGAGTGGCTATGGAAACGGTGTACAGCCCGATCGGTAGTGTGGATACATCGATGTTCCACATGCCCGTGCTACGCACGATGCCGACTTCATCCACGCTACGCCCCAAAGCATCAAGTACGGTGATTCGCGCCTTGTCCGGGTCCATTCCTTTTCCTGAGATGGTAAGCCGATCGCAAGCCGGATTCGGAGCGATCAGCAGTTCTGGCTCGGATGTGCTTTCGGTCACGCCGGTACTCAGGAAAGGGCAGGAGGTGATGTTCGGATGCAGGTAGGTCAGTTCTCCGTTCTGCTGCATGCAGGTTAAACGGAATGCGAGATCGGTAACGAGAAGGGCATGGCCGAACAATCCGCTCGACGCGCCGATCCCTTCGACCGCCTGTATCTGCCAGCCGCTCGGATCCACACCGACAAGCGTCCACATGCGCCGCTGGCCTTGGGCCGTTTGCACGTTCGTGATGGATTGGACCCGGTATTCCTGTTCTCCATGGTTGAACAAGGTGAAGGGGTTTTCGATGGTGACGATCTGTCCTACACCTCTGCTGAAGTCGAACAAGGGGTACTCATCCGTGCTATCAGCAGGGACGTATAGCCAACGGCCGTTCTCGTCCCGCATGCTCCCGTGGTAATTGAGGTCTGTGGCTTCCCATGGCTGCCCCGTGATCGATTTCCAGCCGATCTTCGTGTAGGTCCATCCATTGAAGGTGGAGTCGCCCATGGTGGCATAGATCCGGTGTGGGGCCGGATTACCAAAAGAAACGATGTCCACGGCCCAAGCCGCATTGTCGCTTGGGAAAGGAAGCGCAGGCTGGGCCACGACACAGAATGACCGCACGGTGAGAAGCAGGAGGAATGATCGTGTCATAATGGAAAGGTAATGGGTTGGCGACAAAGGACGAACGGCCCTGCGAGCGACATTTGCCGTTCACGATGCTGGTCCATACGGACATCGCCGCCTTCAAGAACGTACGCCGCCCGGTGCTGACCACGGGTACCTTCGATGGCGTGCATCGCGGTCACCGCAAGATCCTGGAGCGGCTCACGGTACGGGCGCGCAAGGAGGGGGGCGAGAGCGTGCTGTTCACCTTCCACCCGCACCCGCGCATGGTGCTCTTCCCCAGCGACAACGACCTGAAGCTGCTGAACACGCAACAGGAGAAGGTGGCGCAGTTGGAGGCCGCCGGGTTGGACCACTTGCTCGTGGTGCCCTTCAGCCGGGAGTTCTCGCGCATGCATGCAGCGGAATATGTGCGCGATGTGCTCGTAGGCGGCATCGGCGTGCATGCCGTGGTGATCGGCTACGACCACCGCTTCGGCCGCAACCGCGAGGGCGACCTGAAGGTACTGCGGCAATACGGCGAGGCATACGACTTCAGCGTGGAGGAGATCCCCGCGCAGGAGGTGGACCACGTGAAGGTGAGCAGCACCAAGATCAGGCAGGCGCTGCTGGATGGCGATGTGACCACGGCCAACGAGCAGTTGGGCTACACGTTCTCCATCAGCGGCGTGGTGGTGAAGGGCGATCAGCTGGGCCGCACGCTGGGCTACCCCACGGCCAACATCGGCGGCATCGACCCCTTCAAGCTGATCCCCGGCGATGGTGTGTACGTGGTGCAGGTGGAACTGCGCGACGGCCTTTTCGGCGGCATGCTCTACATCGGCGAGCGCCCCACCTTGCAGCACTCCGAGCCGCAGCGCAGCGTGGAAGCCAACATCTTCGGACTGGATCGCGATCTTTACGGCGAGGCCATCGCGGTACGCTTTGTGGAACGTGTGCGCGGCGATGTGCGATTCGATGGGCTGGATGCGTTGAAGAAGCAGATGCAACACGACGAAGCGGTGGCGCGCGAACGGCTTGGTGGATGATGAGAACGCAGGGGAGAACATTTGCGC
>JAHBUM010000073.1 GCA_019638075.1 Flavobacteriales bacterium
CCGGTAACAGGATCGGTGTAGCTGTACGTCACCACGTTGTCATCGGGAAGCGCGAGCAAGGGATCGAAGCTGCCCGCAGCATCCACGCCGTTGCCGCTCCACGTGCCGCCCGGTGGCGTGGCGGTGAGCACTTGCACACCACCGTCGAGGCACACCGCGATCGCATCACCGGCATCCACCACCGGCAGCGCATGCACCACCACGGTGATCTGATCTTGGATCAAGCACGTGGCCGAGCCGAACGAATAGGTGAGCGTGTAGGTTCCGGCAGTTGTGGTGCCCAGCACACCGGATGGTGTAACGCCCGTTCCGCTCCACGTGCCGCCCGCCGGTGATCCAACGAGTTGCAGATCGCCGCTGTTCACGCACACCGCTGTATCGTTGCCCGCAAAAGCTGGCTCGGTGATAGCAACGACGGTGACGGTGATCTGATCCGAGCCGCTGCATCCCGCGCCATCGGCGTAGGTGTACGTGAGTTCATCAGTACCCACACCCGACGGCGTGATCTCGCCACCCGGCGTCACGTTCATAATAGTGGCGCTCCATGTGCCACCGAGCGGTGTGGCGCTCAACTGGAAGGGGATCGGTTGATCGCATAACTGCACATCACCGCCCGCGTTCACCACCGGCAGAGGGTTCACCACCGCGTTGATGGTGCCCGTGCTGTTGCATCCTGCGGCATCGGTGTAGCTGTACGTCAACACATGCGTGCCCTGACCAGCGATCGCCGGATCGAACACATAAGGCGCGCCACCGACACCCGTTCCGCTCCACGTTCCACCGGATGGTGTTCCACCCAGTGCCACGGGCACCGCGTCGATGCAACGTTCGATGTCCGCAGGAAGGTTCAATACGGGCGCCGCCAATACCCCGATGCTCACCTGATCGCTCGTGGCACAGGTGCCGGTGCCATAGCTGTACGTGGCGCTGAACGTTCCGACACTGGCGGGCGTGAATTGTCCGTTCGTCACCGCACCGGTCCATGTTCCACCGGGCGGTGAAGCAGGCAATGTGACCGGCACCGTGCCTTGGCAGAACACCGTGTCGTTGCCCGCATCGGCGATGAGCACGAGGTCCTGCACGGTGATCACCATCTGATCCGAATTGGTGCAGCCGTTGCCATCCACGTGGGTGTAGGTGAGCGTCACCGGCCCAAGCTGATCCGGCACCGGCGTGAACAAGCCGCCGGGCGAGACGTTGGCACCGCTCCACGTGCCCGGCGATGGGAACGCGTTGAGCGGCACCCCGATCGCCTGATCGCATTCGGTGCGGTCGGCGCCCGCGTTCACGTTGGTGATCGGGTACACCGTGACCGGCACGGTGGCACTGCCCGGACAGCCGCCCAGATCGCCGGTGACCGTGTATGTGGTGCTGATCGCCGGGCTGGTGTTGAACAGAGGCCCCATGCCCACCAGCGTGGTTCCGATGTACCACCGGTAGTTGCCCGCTCCGCTCACGGTGAAGCTCGCCATCTCGCCGGTGCAGATCGCATCGCTGGCCGGTGTCACGGTGAGCGCGGGTGCCGGTATCACCTGCACGTTCGTACTGGACGGGGGACCGGCGCAACCGCCACTGACCGCGACCACGCTGTACGTGCCCGCATGCGCCGCCGAAACACCGGGGATGGTGAACGAGGGCTGATCGCTGGTGAAGCCGTTGGGACCGGTCCATTGGTAGGTGAGCCCCGGAACGGCGGTGGCCGAAAGCGAAAGGATCTGCCCCGCACACACAGGGCTGTTCGTAGAGATCTGCGGGGCGGCGGGCAGGGCACCAACGGCCAATGTGGTCACGTCCGTGGCAGAGCCGCACGCGTTGGTCACCGTCAGCGAGATCTGCGAACTGGTGGCATTGGCGTAGCAGATCTGTGGTGGATCCAACGTGTTCGCCGTGTTGGGTGTGCCACCGGTGAAACTCCATGCGTAAGTGGTGATGGAGCTTCCACAGTCCTGCACCACGGCCGATGGATCGACGCACTGCGTGGCGCAGATGCCGGTGAGATCCGCCACGTCCACTTGCGGTGGTGCGTTGGCGGTGACCACTTCGGTCTGCTGGAACGTGCCGCACGAGTTGGTGGCCTGTAGGCGGATCGAGTAGGTGCCCGCCTGCGTGAACTGGAACTGCGGCTCGGTGGAACTGGCGCTGGTGCCGCCCGCATAGTTCCATGCCGGGCCACTGCCGCACGCGCCACCGGAAGTGGTCACGTTCCACGCGTATGTGGTGAGGCAGCTGTTCGGGCTGGCGCTCGTGTTGACCACCGAGCCGGTGAACGGCGCACAACCTGTGCTTGGCGAAAGCGTGAAGGCGGGCTGTGGCGGGCCTTCGATGCAGATGGTACGGACCAGTGTGTCGGAAGAGCAGGAGTTCGCAGCGATCAGGCGAACGGAATAGGTGCCCGGCTGATCGAACGTGACGTTCAGGTTCTGGCTGCCCGTGTTCCATGAACTGGGATCGTAGTTCCCGCCTACGAACCCGTTATCATTCCCCAACTGCCCACCCGTTGTCCATCCAGTCGCAGGTGTAATGGACCAGAGCAGCGCAGGCGCCGTGACGCAGGAATTACCCTGTATGTCGTTGCCTACGCTCGTGCTGCCGAAAGTCACGGGCAGGCCAACGCAGGCCGTGTCGTTCGGTGAGATATTGAAAGCGGCCGTGGGCATAAGGCTCACGGAGATCGGCAGCACGGTACTGCCGCTGGTGCCGCACGGATTCACGATCAACAGATTCGCCGAGAAGCTATGCTGATAGGTGTTGGTGCCATCGGTGCTCGTGGTTCCACATGAACCCGTGCTGAAGCTATGCGTGATATTGGGAGGTGGCGGATGCGTGTATGTGATCGGCGCAGTGCCGTCGTTGAACGTGATGATGTAGAGCGTGCCGGGTGTATTGTTGCCGGCTGAAATGGGGAAGGTGAGTTGGAGCGGTCCGCAGCCCACGGTGCCGCCCGGATTATCCAGCGAGCCGGAGGGGTTCGTTCCCAGGAACACGCTGAAGGTGCTCACATCATTGCACCCGTTCGGCTGCGTGATGCTGTACGTGATCGTGTGGATACCCTGACCATAGGTGTGCGACTGCTGCGGCCATGTGGTACCTGTGAACGTATAGTCGGGAGAGCCATCGCCCCAATTGATGGTGTGCGTACTGCCCGGCATGGCGGTCCCGGCAGGATCGAAACTGAACAGGCTGGTAGCGTTCGAGAGGCATTTGTAAAAGGTCGGCACGCCATTGAAATCCGTGAACTGCGAATTCCCGCTGGCGAGCCCGGCCGAGGCCGTCGGCAGGATCGTCACATCCACCTGAGCAGTGCAAGTGGCTCCCGCTTGATCCGTGATGGTGACGGTGTAGGTGGTGGAGGCCGTTGCCGTGCAGACCGGGTTGCTGATGGTGGGATCGCTCAACCCTGCGGCAGGCGACCACGCGAACTGGTATGGTCCCGTGCCGTTGGATGCCACGGCATTGAGCTGGACCGGGCCGCCGCCGCACATGGTGTGCGTGGAAGGCGTGGCCACGGCCGTACACTGCGCGGCCGCCGTACCGTGTACGAGCACGACGATGGATAAGAAGAGTAGCCTGCCTATCAACCTCAATGTCTGAAGTGAACGAAGTTACCGGCCTCGCACGCAGGGAGAGCGGCTCCGGCAGCCGGGATACCAACGGGTCCGTTGTGAAGAAGACGGGCAGGGAACGGTGATCGTTGCCTCTCGCTCTTTCCCTTTCCGCTACCGTTCCTCGTTGATCGAACCCATGCGGCGCCTTGCGTGTACCACGGCATGAACAGCATCCGTTGCATCAACAAACCATCTGTCATGATCACCGCAGCCTTCATCCTCGCCCTCCTTGCGCTCACCGTGCTGCTCTCCGGCACGGGCTGGAGCGATGTGCTTTCCGCCGACCGCAACGAACTGGTCTTCGCCGGGCGCAACCAAGCCTACGGCGCGTACCGCATACGTCAGGAGCACCACCGCACCATGCTAATCGCTCTTGTTACGGGCCTTGGCTTCGTGGGTGCGGTGGCGCTGTTGCCCATGCTGTTCCGAAGCTCCGCGCCACCCGTATTCAGCGCGCCGGAGGTCGGGATCGATGTGGTGTTCGACCCGGTGATGGATGCCGGAACGAAACCCAAGGAACTTCCGGCCGTGGCCCCGAAACCCAAGTCACCCGAGCCACAGCGCGGCGAAGGAGCCTTGGTGGCCGTGGACAGCATGGCCCATGCACCGGTCGACACCGCCGCGACCAGCCACGGCACCGACCCAACGCCGGACGGAGGCGCAACAGGCACCGATCCCGGCCCTGATACCCGTGGTGGAGGCGGAGGAGGCGATGATGGCGGCACCGATGGCTCCAATGGTGTACGGAACGGCTGGGAACTGGAATCCATGCCTGAATACCCCGGTGGCTCCCGGGCACTGTACGCCTACCTCCGCAGCGCAGTACGCTACCCGGACATCGACATCGACGCCCGGCGCGAAGGCCGCGTCACGGTGGGCTTCATCATCCGCTCCGATGGCTCTGTGGCCGATGTGAAAGTGCTGGAAGGCATCAGCCCCACCATGGATGCCGAAGCAGTGCGCGTGGTGCGCAAGATGGCGAAGTGGATCCCCGGCAAATTCAACAAGCGCGAAGTGGATGTACGGTACGCGCTGCCGATCGTGTTCAAGTTGCAGAAGTAGGGTGACAGGGGGAGAGGGTGCGAGAGCGATGGACCCGACTTGCACTTTCGCACCCCGACACCTTCAACTCACACGCCCTGCAGTGCTTTCCTCAACTCCTCCCCCACTGCCTTCGCCTTGTTGTATACCATGAAGTGCGATCCGCCTTCGATCACCCATGCACCGTGGATGTTCGCGATGGGCATCAGCCGGTCGTGATCGCCGTGGATGTGTACGAGATCCTTCACCGGTGTGGCCGGACCATCCCACGTAAGGCAGGCATTGATCTGGGCCTTCAACTGACCAATGGGATGCACGGCGATCAGCTGATCGAAGAGCGCGGTATCATCGCGCTCCACACCCATCTGCCAACGCACCACGGGCAGCATCCGTTGCAGCATGGCGGGCGTGAGCAGGCGCTCCGGGTGTGTGCCGCGCAGCATCCGTAATGGTGTCGGCATCTCCTGCGGCCCTTTCCAACTGCTCACGATCACGACCTTCCGGGGATGGGTGATGGCGGCGAGTTCCTGCGCCACCATGCCGCCCATGCTCACACCGATGAGCGCATGCGGGGCGTTCGCATCGACCTGTGCGGCAAGCGCGCGGGCATAGTCCGCGAGGCCGCTGCCTTCGGGCATTTCCGGCCATTCCAAGCAGTGCGGGTCATGGCCGCCCAGCTCCAGCTTCGCGAACAGCCGCTTGTCCGCGCCAAGACCGGGGATCAGGTACAGGTCCATGGCGCGAAGCTCACATTACGGGAAGTTCCCGCACGAAGGCAAGCGCCTCCTCCATCAATCCGTGCATCACCACATCGTTCTTCACGAAGGGCACACGCTCGCGGAGAGCAGCATGCAATGAGGCGAGGCGGGGCGAGGTCTTGTCCGCCCCCCGGAAGTCCAGCGCCTGCGCGGCATTGAACAGCTCGATCGCGAGGATGCGCTCCACATCGTACGCCACGTGCCATGTCTTGATCGCGGCGGCGGCGCCCATGCTCACATGGTCCTCCTGGCCGTTGCTGCTGTCGATGGTGTCCACGCTGTTGGGCATGCACCGCTGCTTGTTGGCGCTCACCAGCGATGCGGCCGTGTACTGTGGGATCATGAAGCCGCTGTTGATGCCCGGCTCGGCCACGAGGTATGCCGGAAGCCCGCGCTGCCCGCCGATAAGCTTGTAGGTGCGGCGCTCGCTGATGCTGCCTATTTCGGCCAGTGCGATGGAGAGGAAGTCCAGCGCCAGCGCCAACGGCTGTCCGTGGAAGTTGCCCGCGCTCACGATCAGGTCCTCGTCGTCGAACACGGTGGGGTTGTCGGTCACGGCTTCCAACTCGCGCTCCACCACGCGCTCCACGTAGGCGATGGCATCGCGCGAGGCACCGTGTACCTGTGGGATGCAGCGGAACGAGTAGGGATCCTGCACATGCGTCTTTGCGCGGGCGATGAGCGTACTGCCCTTCAACAGCTCGCGGAAATGCGCCGCCACCACGGCCTGCCCCGGATGCGGCCGCACCGCATGCACCGAGGCATGGAAGGGCTCGATGCGGCCGTCGAAGGCATCCAGCGAGATCGCTCCGATCACATCGGCCAGTTGCGCGAGGCGTGTGGCTTTCAGCACCAGCAAGGCCGCATAGGCGTTCATGAACTGCGTACCGTTCAGCAGCGCCAGCCCTTCCTTCGGACCCAGCTCCAGCGGCTCCCAGCCGAACTTCTTCAGCGCCGCAGCGCTCTTCATGCGTTTGCCATCCACGATCACTTCGCCCAGACCCAGCAGCGGCAGGGCCAGATGCGCCAAGGGCGCCAGATCCCCGCTGGCGCCCAGCGAGCCGCGCTCGTACACCACGGGCAGCACATCGTTGTTGTACATGTCGATGTACCGCGCGACCGTGGCGGGCGCCACCGCGCTATGCCCGAAGGCCATGTTCTGCACCTTCAGCACCAGCATGGCGCGCACGATCTCGGCCGGCACGGGTTCCCCGCTTCCGCAGGCATGGCTCATCACCAGGTTGCGTTGCAGCTCAGCCAGCTTGTTCTTCGGAATGCTCTTGTCCGCCAGCGATCCGAAGCCGGTGTTCACGCCGTAGATGGGGGCGTCGCTCTTCTTCAGGCGGTCGCGCAGGTAGGCGTGGCTGCGCTTCACGGCCTGCTGCGCATCCTTGGCGAGGGCGATGGGGCGGCGCCCGGCGAGGATGGCTTCGAGTTCATCGAGCTTGAGGCCGATGGTGGTGATGGGATGATGCGTGGGCATGGGGATCGGGGAGGGCGGATCATGATCCGCCCGTACGGAATTCATCAGGAAAGCAAAGTGATCAATTCATCCTCCTTCACCGCCCTCTGCTCGCCGCTCTTCATGTCCTTCACTGTGATGATGCCCTGCTTCAGTTCGTTCTCGCCGAGGATGGCCACAAAAGCGATGCCCTTGTCGTCTGCGTACTTGAATTGCTTGGCCATTTTCACCGTATCAGGATAGAGCTCAGCAGCGATGCCCGATTCGCGTACCTGCCGCAGCAGTTTCAAGCAGTGCAGTGCTTCCGTCTCGCCGAAGTTGGCAAAGAGCAACTTGGTACTACCACCCAGTTCAGCAGGGAACTTGCCGGTCTCCAACAGCACGTCGTAGATGCGGTCGGCACCGAAACTGATGCCCACGCCGCTCATGTTCTTGAGGCCGAAGATGCCGGTGAGGTCGTCGTAGCGGCCACCTCCGCAGATGCTGCTACCGAGGCTTCCTTCCAGGGCTTTCACCTCGAAGATGGCGCCGGTGTAGTAGTCGAGGCCACGGGCCAGCGTGGGGTCGAATTCCAGCCGGGCGTTGTGCAGGGTGCCCGCATTGGCGAAGGTGAAGTCGAGGTCCTTCAAGCCCTGCTGGGCGATGGCGGACGATGCGAGCCACTGCTCCAACTGCGGACGCTGTTCGGCCCATGTGCCTCTGAGTGCGAAGAGCGGCGCGATACGCGTGATGGCCTCATTGGAGACACCTTTTGCGCGCATCTCCTCCTCCACTTTCTCCTGGCCGATCTTGTCCAGCTTGTCGATCGCGGTCACGATGTCCACCACTTTCTCCGGCTGGCCACTGATCTCCGCGATGCCCGCGAGCACCTTGCGATCGTTGATCTTCACGGCCACCTGCAGGTCCAGTGCGGTGAACACATCATCGAACAACTGCACCAGTTCCACTTCGCTCAACAGGCTTTTGCTGCCGATCACATCCGCATCACACTGGTAGAACTCGCGGTACCTCCCCTTCTGCGGACGATCGGCGCGCCACACCGGCTGGATCTGGTAACGTTTGAACGGGAAGGCGATCTCGTTCTGGTGCTGCACCACGTAGCGCGCGAAGGGCACGGTGAGGTCGTAGCGCAGGGCTTTTTCCGTTACCTGAGACGCTTTGACATCAAGAGCCAGAGCCCGCATATCACGAATCACATCAGCGGTTGCTTCAACAGGCCCTGAACCATACTTCGCATCCCATTTGTCCCTTACCTCCTGCATGAAATCGCCGCTATTGAGGACCTTGAAGATCAACCGGTCCCCTTCCTCTCCATACTTCCCCGTCAGCGTTTCCAAGTTCTCCATCGCGGGCGTTTCCAGCGGCAGGTAGCCGTACTTCTGGAAGACCCGTTCGATGGTATTGAAGATGTACTTGCGACGCAGCATCTCCACCGGGGAGAAATCGCGGGTGCCTTTGGGGATGGAGGGCTTCTGTGCCATGCTTCGTCCGCCGGGATCCTCTGAGGCGGGGGCCGCGAAAGTACGGGCCACGCTCCGAGAGGGAGGCCAATTAGCGCATCACGACGAACCCGACCGATAGCCGCTCCACGCCCGACCACAAATGGACGCGGTAGCTGCCGGGTGCCAGTCGCTGCGTATCGAGCTCCGTAGGCACCCTGGCTGTCCAGCGCTGCACGATGCGACCGCTGGCATCGGTGAGGATCATGCGGTCGGCCACCCAGCCTTCGGGTACACGCAGGAACAGCCGATCGCGACTCGGGTTGGGGTACACGACCAGTTCGCCACGGACCAGGGGTTCCGGCAACGCCGTGGTGATGTCCGTGCCATACTTCGCGAGCAGAAAAGCCATGCCCGGACCTGTGAGGGTGTCGGTGGGCACATGAATGTCGAACACGACCGTATCACCGAAGCTACCGGTGACGAACACATTGCCGAAGGCGTCCGTGGCCAGTCCGTTGGCGGTATCGAACACCCCGTGCGTAGGTATGCCACGCGCCCAGCGGAAACTGCCGTCCGTCGCGTACTTCGCCAGGAAGAGATCGTTCGCGATCGTCATCGGAAGAATGGTCTCATCGGGGCCGGGATCGAAATCCTGTTCCACGGAGTGTGCGCCGGCGACGTAGACATTGCCCAGCATGTCGCAAGCGATATCGCACACCCCATCGAAGTGGTTGTTGCCTTGCACGCCGTGCGCCCACAGCGCGTTTCCTGCGGTGTCGAGCTTGGCGAAGTAGAGGTTCCCGCCCACGCCATAGGACAATAGTTCGATCACGCCGGGACCGGGGTCGGCATCCGTGGTGGTGGTGAATGAACCCATGATGTACAGGTGCGTGGCATCGGCGCGGATGGCCTCGCCGATCTCGGACCCGGTGCCGCCGTGGCCCAATAACCACTTCACCTGGCCCGTGGTGTCCAGCTTGCAGAGGAACGCCTGGTTGTTGTTCCCGGCCGAATAGCTGGCCACGTTGTTGGCGTGGGTTTCACCCGAGCACACGCCGTACGCATAGACATGACCCGCCTGGTAGGCGATGCTGAGCGCACGCTGGCCGCCGGTCCCCTGGATGCCGCGCACCCAATCGAGTTGCCCATCGGGCCGGTAGCGGGCACAGAAGGCATCCCATGATCCGCCTTCGTGGATCAGCATCACCGGCTCTTCCGTGGTACCGAAGTTGACATGACCGCTCATCTGCCCGGCCACATAGATGTTGTCCTGTTCATCCACCGCCACGCCGTAAGTCTCATCATGCCCTGTACCACCGATGCGTTTGGCCCAGACGAAGGCCCCACTGGTATCGTACTTGGCCAAGAAACCATCCGTGCTGCCCGTGCTCGTGAAAGCGGTCTCACCCTCTCCCGGGTCCCAATCGAAGTAGCTATCGAAGCGCCCCACCATGAGCAGGTGGCCGCTGTTGTCGAGCGCGAGTCCCTTCGGGATCTCGGTGCCCGAACCACCGATGGCGACGTGCCAGAGGTAGTTACCGGTGGGTCCGTACTTGATCAGGAAATGATCACCGTTGATGCCTGCACTGTAATTCAGCACCGTATCCGGTCCGGGATCCAGATCGGCCACGCCATTGATGTTGCCGCAGACATACACGTTACCACCGGCATCGGTGACCAAGGCCATGCCCCGTGACGAGGTACCCGTGTGAGTGAAGGCCCATTCGTAGGTCTGTGCCTGAACAGAAGTAGCAAGCAACACAAGGAGCAAAGGCAAAGATCGCATGGAGGGTCGTTCTGTGTGCAAAGATGGCCTCAGCCCACTTGCTCCCGCACCAACGGCGCCACCTTCGTTCCATACAGTTCGATGCTGCGCATCATCTTCTCGTGCGGCAATGTGCCCGCGCTGTATTTCAGGTCGAAGCGGGACAGGCCCAGTGCTTTCGCGGCGCGGACGATCTTGGCGGCCACCGTTTCCGGTGATCCCACGCAGAGCGCACCGGTGGGACCGGTCATCTGCTCGAAGGCTTGGCGCGTGAGCGGCGGCCAACCCCGTTCGCGACCGATGCGGCTGTGCATGGCGGCATAGTGCGGGAAGAACTCCTCGCGGGCCTGCTCGTCGGTATCGGCCACGTAGCCGGGTGAATGCACGCCCACGGGCAGCATATCCTTTCCACCAGCGGCCAGTGCGCGCTTGTACAGGTCCACGAAGGGCGCGAAGGCCAGCGCATCGCCACCGATCACCGCCAGCATCAGCGGCAGGCCGTAGTGGGCCGCGCGCACCACGCTCTGCGGCGTGCCGCCCACGGCCACCCACGTGCGCAGGTGTCCGCCTTGCGTGGGCGGGTACACGCGCTGGTCCTTCAACTCCGCGCGCGTTTCGCCGCTCCACGTGGTGGGGCCTTCCTTCAGCAGTTCCACGAAGAGGGCCATGCGTTCCTCGAAGAGCTGCTCGTACTGCTCCAGCTTGAAGCCGAAGAGCGGGAACGATTCGGTGAAGGAGCCACGCCCCACGATCACCTCGGCGCGGCCGTTGCTCACGGCATCGAGCGTGGAGAAGCGCTGGAACACGCGCACGGGGTCGTCGCTGCTGAGCACCGTGACGGCGCTGCCCAAGCGGATGCGCGTAGTGCGGCCTGCGATGGCGGCCAGCAGCACCTCGGGGGCGCTCACGGCGAAATCGTCGCGGTGGTGCTCGCCCACGCCGAAGAAATCCAGCCCGATGCGGTCGGCGAGCTCGGCTTCGGCCACGATGTTGCGCAGCACTTCGGCATGATGGAGCAGGGTGCCGGACGCATCCATAGTGATGTCGCCGAAGGTGTCGAGGCCGAGTTCGATGGGCTGGGGCATGCCGCAAAGCTATCAGGGCAGGAACCCGAACGCTCATGTCCACGTACCAGCGACGCAAACCGATAGCCATGGCACAACGCTCCGCCATCTTCGACGACCGCCTGTTCCTTCCCTCGCTGCAAGCACCGGAAAGCGCCGACACACCGCTTCGCCACCGCCTGAACGAATTGGAACGCCTGTTCGGCGCGGCACAGGAGGAGATCGCGCTGCTCACCAGCGAGCGCGATGAGCTCGTGGCGGCGATCAAGAAGTGGTCGAAGGCGGACCGGTCGGAGCGGCAGGAACTGCTCTTCGATGCCAACACGCAAGAGCTGCGTTCCGAACTGAAGCAGCTTCGCAGCGCCGTGAAACGCCTGAAGCGGGAGAACATCGTGCTGCATGCACAGGTGAGCGAACAGCAGCCGCGGCAGTTGAGGGCGTGAGAAGGACCGGCCGATCAGCTACGGTGTGTACCCATCTCTCAAAGGGCCAAAGGCCCGTGACATACCAGCCCATGGCAACGCCATGGGTTTTGGGCGAACCCGCGTGTTGGCCGGGCTGAAGGCCCGGTACATAACGCAGCGGTTGTTGTGTCGGACCTTTGGCCCTCTCTGAACGCGTGGGCATATGGCCCTCCGTTTAACGTACATAAGGCGCACCAAGGGCTTTCCCGAACCTCCCACCACCACCCACAAGTATCTTCGCGGCATGACCGTGGCGTTGCTCCGGGATGGAACGGACAGCATCAGGCGAAGCCCCCACCGAGGTGATCCACACATGAGCACGCACTCCCAGACCCTCGCCGAGCGCGTCGTGGCCCGGATGTACGAGAACGACCCCTTCAGCCTGTGGCTGGGGATCGAACGGGTGAAGGTGGCTGCGGGCACCTGTGTGCTGCGGCTCACGGTGCGTGGTGAGATGCTCAACGGCTTCGCCATCGCGCACGGCGGCATCACCTATTCGCTGGCCGACAGTTGTCTGGCCTTCGCTTCCAACAGCCATGGGATCCAAAGCGTATCCGTGGAAACATCCATCAGCCACACCAAGCCGGTGAAGGAGGGCGACGTGCTCACCGCCACCGCGCAGGAGATGAGCCTGAGCAACCGCATCGGCATCTACCACATCAGCGTAACGAACCAGCACGGCGACACCGTCGCGCTCTTCAAAGGGACCGTGTACCGCACCGGCAAACCGTGGTTCCCCGAAGAACAACCCGAATAACGCCTACGCCGAGGCTTCGGCGTTCAAAGCATGAAAGCAGCCTACATCGTAGACGCCATCCGCACGCCCATCGGCAGTTTCACCGGCAGCCTCTCCCCCGTCCGTGCCGATGATCTGGCGGCGCACGTGATCCGGGAACTGATGGCCCGCCACCCTTCCCTCGACCCCGCCGCCGTGGACGATGTGATCCTCGGCTGCGCCAACCAAGCCGGCGAGGACAACCGCAACGTGGCCCGCATGGCCGGGCTGCTGGCCGGGCTGCCTGTGACCGTGCCGGGCGAGACCGTGAACCGCCTGTGCGCCAGCGGCATGAGCGCTGTTGTGCAGGCCGGGCGCGCCATCACGGCGGAGGGCGGCGACCTCTTCATCGCAGGCGGCGTGGAGCACATGACGCGCGGCCCTTGGGTGATGAGCAAGGCCAGCACCCCCTACGGCCGTGATGCCCAGCTCTTCGACAGCAGCTTCGGCTGGCGCTTCGTGAACCCCCTGATGAAGGAGAGGTACGGCGTGGACGCCATGGGCGAAACGGCCGAGAACCTGCTGGAAACGAACAGCATAAGCCGCGAGGATCAAGACCGCTTCGCCCTGTGGAGCCAACAGAAGGCCGCTGCTGCCCAGGCCAACGGACGGCTGGCCCACGAGATCGCACCGGTCGCCATACCACAGCGCAAGGGCGATCCGGTCCTGTTCGGGGCCGATGAGTTCGTGAAGCCGAAGACCACCTTGGAGGGGCTGGCCGGGCTGAAACCCGCCTTCCGCAAGAACGGCACGGTGACAGCAGGCAACGCCAGCGGCCTCAACGACGGTGCCGCCGCCGTGCTGGTGGCGGGCGATGATGCCTTGAAGCGCCACGGCCTGAAACCCCTCGCCCGCATCGTGAGCAGCGGTGTGGTGGGTGTTGAACCGCGCATCATGGGCATCGGCCCGGTGGGCGCGAGCGAATTGGCCCTGAAGCGTGCCGGGCTCACGCTGGACCAGATGGACATTCTGGAACTGAACGAAGCCTTCGCCGCGCAGGTGCTCAGCTGCACCCGCAGCCTCGGCATCGCCGACAACGACCCGCGCATCAACCCCAACGGCGGGGCCATCGCGCTGGGCCACCCGCTGGGGATGAGCGGTGCCCGCCTGATCCAGACCGCCGCCCTGGAATTGCAGGCCCGGAACAAGCGTTATGCCCTGTGTACCATGTGCATAGGGGTGGGTCAGGGCTATGCGGTGGTGCTGGAAGCCTGTTGAGAACCGGCTTCATCTTGGCGTAACGATCCAGCCATGTCGTGATTAGTTTGGCCCCCGGAACCAAGCTCTCTCACACCATGCAACCGCAGGAACAGATCAATTCCTTCATCGCCGAGCACCCCGAA
>JAHBUM010000074.1 GCA_019638075.1 Flavobacteriales bacterium
CGTTGGCGCGGGCGGCGGGTACACAAGCGTTGGACGGACTTGTGCCCGATGCCGACGGTGTGCTCAGGGTCCCGTTCCAGCGGATCATGGCGGCAACACCGCTGCTGGTGCTGCATCGGTTGTTGCGCGGTAAAGGCTTCCATCCCGACCGGCTGGATGATATCCTGCAAGCCATCCGCCAGCAACGCACCGGTGCCCGCTTCCCCGGTCAGGGTGCCAAGGTGTTCGTGGATCGCGCTGAGCTGGTCATCAGGCCGGAACAGGAAGGCGTCCGGAGCTGGCGCTTCAGCAGTTGGCAGGAGTTGCCACCTGAAGCACCTCTGCGCGTGGTGCCGTCAACATGGGATGATGTTGACCCGGCGGCAGGCCCGGCAACGGCGTGGTTCGATGCGGACCGCATCACCTTTCCCGTGGAGCTTCGGCCGTGGCGTGCCGGTGATCGCATGCGGCCCGATGGCTTGGGCGGAAGCAAGCTCGTCAGCGACATCCTCATCGATGCGAAAGTGCCACGGGATCGCAAGGATCGGATCTACGTCCTCGCCGATGCCGAACGCATCATCTGGCTGTGTGGCCTGCGAATGGCGGAAGGGGTGAAGGCGACTTCGGATAGCGCCAAGGTCGTTCGCATGGATCGGTCGGGAACCTGATCGGCTGACGGATCTTTTCAACGATCCTTGGCTGCCGGGCATCGCAGGCATTAACTTCAGGGCATCCAATAAGCTCACGCCATGCTGCAGAACAACGCACAGATCATCCCGAAGGAGCGGATCCCATCGTTGCGCTTCCCACGCCAGCCGCTGATGTTGAGCGAGAGCGAGCGCCGGGGCATCCTGCACAACATGGAGGAGGCCACACGCTTGGGCAATGCCGAACACGGCAAATGCCGCATCGTTTTTCAGGACGATGAAGGGTTGAAAGCCGTGGAGACCACCATCTGGACCTACGACCCCGACAACATCGTGCTGAAGTACGGCATGACCATCCCCGTGGGCCGCGTGGTGAGCGTGGACATCCCGTAGGAGTCCCAGTATCTTGTTAACGGCTCGTATTCCTGGGGGAGGGTGGGCCTATTTTTGCTTCCACCTTCGGAAGCCATGAACAGCCTGTTACTCTCCCTCGCGCTCTCCATCTTCACACCTCCCGCCGGACCGGTCCAATGGTCCTTTGCCGCCAAGCCCGCTGGCGATGGCCGCATCGCCGTGGAACTGACCGCCCATGTGGACGAAGGCTGGCACATCTACGCCACGCATTTGGATAGTGATCTCGGCCCCATCCCGACCTCCATCCGCTTCGAGAAGAACGCGGGATGGATACCGGTGGGCGAATTGGGCGAGCCTGTTCCCGAAGAGGTGTTCGATCCCAACTTCGCCATGCAGGTGCGTTACCATTCCGGTATGCCTGTCTTCGTACAACAGTTCGCGCCCACCGCCATTGGCGGGGGCAAGGTGCAGGGCGAAGTGGAGTTCATGGTGTGCAACGACAAGACCTGTTTGCCGCCGGAGGTGGTGAAGTTCTCCGTTGATGTCGTTGCCGGGAAATAGTCCGTTCGCATGAAGTTGTTCTTCTCTCTACTGCTTTCGTTCGCATGGGGCTTCGCGCACGCACAGCCGCCTGCCTCAGATGGCGCGGAAGAGCCCGTGAAGCTCTCGGTCACTGCGGTGGAACAGGGTGATGCGTGGGATATCAATGTGACCACCACCATCGATCATGGCTGGGCCGTGTACTCGATGAACAACTACGGTGACATGGGGCCGTGGCCCACCTCCATCAAGGTGGACTCCGTGGCCGGACGTGCCATCGTTGGAGCCGCCACCGAGGGCGGGCCGAAGATCATCGAAGGCATCGACGAGATGTTCGGCATGCACGTGAAGAAGTTCAAGGAGCAGGCCGTCTTCACGCAGCGCATCATGGTGGATGATCCGAACACACCGGTCACCGGTTCGTTCGAGTACATGACCTGCAACGATGAGATGTGCCTGCCACCGGCAACGGTCTACTTCATCGTGCCCGGCCTCAACAGCGGCAGTTTCGAGCTGGGGCCGTTGCCGTTCGACCCGAACGATACGCGCTTCCAAGGGCTGGCCACACGGTCGGGTTCCGCTGAAATGAAGCTGGCGAACGTGGACCTGAACGCTCCGGTGATCAAAGGCGGCGAAGCCACGATCGCGGAAACGAAGTCGCTGTGGTCCATCTTCTTCCTCGGCTTCATCGGCGGGCTGGTCGCATTGCTCACGCCATGCGTGTTCCCCATGATCCCGCTCACGGTGAGCTTCTTCACCAAGGGCAGCGAGGATAAGAAGACGGGACTTCGGAACGCGCTCACGTATGGGGGCTTCATCCTCGGGATCTATCTGCTCTTCAGCCTGCCCTTCCACCTGCTCGGTTCAGTGAACCCGGAGATCTTCAACGAGATCAGTACCAACCCGTGGCTGAACATCTTCTTCTTCGTGATCTTCCTTGTGTTCGCGGTCAGCTTCTTCGGCTACTTCGAGATCACGCTGCCCAGCAGCTGGGTGAACAGCATGGACCAGAAAGCCTCCAAGTTCGGCGGCATGATCGGCATCTTCTTCATGGCGCTCACCTTGGCGCTGGTCTCGTTCAGTTGCACCGGCCCCATCCTCGGATCGTTGCTCGCCGGTGCGCTCACCGCCGATGGTGGTGCGTGGCAGTTGACCGCCGGCCTTGGTGGCTTCGGCATGGCGCTGGCTCTTCCGTTCGCGCTCTTCGCCTTGTTCCCAAGCTGGTTGAACTCACTGCCCCGCAGCGGTTCGTGGTTGAATAGTGTGAAGGTGGTGCTGGGTTTCGCGGAGATCGCGCTCGCCTTCAAGTTCCTCAGCAACGCCGATCTGGTGAAGCAGTGGGGCATCGTACCCTACGAGCTTTTCATGGTGGTGTGGGTGATCTGCGCCCTCGGCATCGTGCTGTACCTCTTTGGCCTGATCCGTTTTCCGCACGACAGTCCGGTGAAGAGCCGCTCTGCCATGCGCTGGGCCTTCATCGCGGTGTTCACCGCAACGACCATCTACCTCGCCACCGGATTGCGCGTGGATGGCGAACAGAAGACCTTCAAGCCGGTCGCGTTGATGAGCGGTCTTGCGCCTCCCGCCGGATACAGCTGGGTGTTGCCGAAGAAGGCCGAAGCCTTCCATGACCTGACGGAAGCACTCGCACATGCGCGCACGGTGAACAAGCCGCTGATGATCGACTTCACCGGCTGGGCCTGTGTGAACTGCCGGAAGATGGAGGAGCACGTGTGGCCCGAACAGGGCGTGAAGGAGGTGATCGAGAACGAGTATGTGCTCGTCTCGCTCTACGTGGATGACAAACGTGAGCTGCCCAAGGAACAGCAGTTCATCCACGAGACGGCCAACGGAACGAAGAAGCCGATCATCACCCACGGCAACAAGTGGGCGACGTTGCAGGCCGAGAACTTCGTGAGCGCCAGCCAGCCGCTCTACGTGCTGTTGAGCCCCGATGGCAGGTTGTTGACCGATCCGGTGGGATACACACCGAACAAGGAGGAGTACAAGGCTTTTTTGGAGCGTGGCCTGCGGGGCATGCAAGAGCTGCCGTAGGTAGTACAGGCGCACATTCCCCGGAACGAAGCGTCCGATGGCTCTTGGAACAGGTGTGATGGATGGAGCACCCTGCCGGAATGCCGACCCGAAAGCGCGATAAGCATCGCGGTTCCGGATCCGGTAGCTACATTCGCAGCCCTTTACGGAACCGGGCAATTAGCTCAGCTGGTTCAGAGCACTACCTCGACAAGGTAGGGGTCGCTGGTTCGAATCCGGCATTGCCCACCGGTTTTCAAGGTCCCAGACGCTTCGGCTGCTGGGATCCGGTGCGCCAGCGCCTCTCCCAGGTGGCCACGTTCTGCCGCTATTGGGTACCCTACTTTGGGAAGAACGATCACATCCGGTCCACACAACGCCCCGAACACCCCTTCGGGCGCGGGTGCCGCCCATGGAGGGCGGAAGTGACTTTTTCCATCAACCACGTCCCAAGACCGAATACGCTCTCCCAGGTGTTGTTCAGGAAGAAGGCCAGGCCGGTCAGCCAGCTTAGTGATGAGGATCTGGTGACGGAACTACAGCGCGACATGGACGCTGACCGGTTCGGCATTCTGTATGACCGCTATTCGGCCAAGGTGTATCAGAAATGCGTGGGCATGACACGGAACAAGGAACTCTCCCAGGACCTGACGCATGACATCTTCCTGAAGGCCTTCGTCAACCTCACGAAGTTCGACCACCGGAGCAGGTTCGGCACCTGGCTGTACAGCGTCACCTACAACTATTGCCTGGACCATCTCCGTAAGGAGCAGAAGCACCGGACCACGGAGCTGGATGATGACCTGAAGCTGGAGGATGGCGCCGAGGAGCGCTACGAGGCCGAACTGCTCTCCATGCGCGCGGAGCGGTTGGCGCCCGTGCTGGATGCGCTGGATCCGGTGGACCGGGGCATCCTGCTGATGAAGTATCAGGATGAACTGTCCGTGAAGGACATGATGGACGTGCTCGGCGTGGGTGAGAGCGCGGTGAAGATGCGGGCCATGCGCGCCCGCGAACGCGCGCTGGCGAAGTACCACCTGTTATACCCGGAGGAGCCATGAGCCAGGATCCGTTCAAGATCATCCGGTCCACTGACCTGCCGCCCGACCACCTGCGCGCCGAAGTGCTGGGCAGCGTTAAGTTCGTGATGATGCTCATGCGCATGTTGCAGCTTTTCGTGGCCGACCCCAGCGCGGCGCTCTTCGAACGCATCCGGATCGTGGGAGGAAGTGGATCTTCGCGCAGGAATGATCCATCGGAGACACCAGAAGACCCTAATGCTTAATTGACCCGGACCCATGGACATGGATTTCTTCCAGAACCGACTGCCTCAAGCGTTCAACAGTTATGCGGCGGCCTTCATAGACAGGCTGCCTGCGGTGTTCACCGGGATCGTGGTGCTGGTGGCCGGGTTCCTGCTGGCCCGGCTGGTGCGCTGGGTCACGCAACGCATCGGCGAACGGACCGTGGATCCATTGGCCCGGCGCTCGGGCGTTGACAAGGTCATCGCCCGGTTCGGAGGCTTCACACCGGCACGGCTGCTGGCCAGCGTGGCCTGGTGGCTCATGGCGCTGGTGACGGTGCTCTCCGCAGCGGATGTCATGGGCATGCACTTGGTGAGCCTCGCGGTTCAGAAGGCCTTCGCGTTCATGCCCACGCTGTTCACCGCACTGGCCATCTTCGTGCTGGGCATCTGGGGCGCCGACAAGGTGAGCCGGTTGGTAAGCCAGCTCAGCAACGTGGTGGAGCTCTCGGTCGGCCGGATCGTCGGCCGCATCCTCGCGGCGATCACCATCGTCTTCGCTTCCATCACGGCGCTCAACGTGGCCGGGGTGGACACCTCCCTGATCACCACCAACATCCAGATCATCCTGGCCGGGCTGCTGCTGGCCTTCGGTGTGGCGTACGGTTTCGCTGCGCGCGACGTCCTCAGCAACATCCTCGGCAGCTACTACGGGAACGAGCGTTTCAAGCCCGGCATGCGGGTGCGCGTGGGGAATGATGAAGGCGTGATCGAACGCATCGACAGCGTGAGCATGACCCTGCGCCAGCACGACCGCGTGGTGATGATACCGAGCAACCGCCTGGTCACCGAACGCATCGAAGTGCTCGATGATGTCCGCGCCGATGGACATGTGCGGCGCAACGAGCCTGAACATTCAAGCACTACGCAGAAGGCACCTTTCGCCTGATCCGCCCTTCATACAAGAACACACCACATGGAAACCATCACTGAACCCGTTGGACAACTGGGAGCCTGGAGCGAAAAGGGCATGGCCCTGATCATGGAATACGCGCCCAAGGTGCTCATGGCGCTGATCGTCCTTTGGATCGGCTCCATGCTGATCCGCATGCTCGCCAACCTCCTCAACAAGGTGCTGGACCGCCGTGGTGTGGAACCCACGCTGAAGCGTTTCCTGCACAGCTTGGTGACCATTTCGCTGCGCGTCCTGCTCTTCCTCACGGCCATCCAGATGATGGGTGTGGCCACCACCAGCTTCGTGGCCATCGTGGGGGCCGCTGGTCTGGCGGTGGGCCTCGCGCTTCAGGGCACGCTCGCCAATTTCGCGGGTGGCACGCTCATCCTGCTGTTCAGGCCGTACAAGGTGGGCGACCTGATCGAAGCACAGGGCATCCTCGGCACGGTGAAGGAGATCCAGATCTTCACCACCATCCTGCTCACGCCCGAGAACAAGACGGCGATCATCCCCAATGGCGCCATGGCCAACGGCAACATCGTGAACTACAGCGCCGACGGGCGGATGCGCGTGGACCTGACCATGGGCGTGGCCTACGGTGAATCCCTGGACAAGGTGCGCAGCGTGCTGGAGGGGGTGATGCACAACGATCCGCTGGTGCTGCAGGACCCCGCCCCGAGCGTCACCGTGAACAAGCTGAACCTGGAGGGCATCGAGCTCGCCGTGCGGCCGTGGTGCGATCCGAAGGATCATTGGGCCGTATACTTCGGGATCCTTGAAAAGGGCATCGTAGCCTTGCAGGCCGCCGGTATCAACGGTCCGAAACCAAGCATGACCATAACGAACAAGAACAATTGAGAAACCCGATGAAACGTTCTCTCCCCCTTTTGATCTCCCTTGCCACCGCACTTCCGGCGATGGCGCAGAACGATGTGGACAAAGGTGCCCGCGATGCCGCGCATTCCTCCATGCAGACCGCTGTGCCGCCCGATACGGTCCCCGATGGCTGGAGGAAGAGCGGGATCATCAACATCAACATGACGCAGGTGAACCTGACGAACTGGGCGGCCGGTGGTTTCAATACCGTGAGCGGCATCGCCATGTTCAACGGCACGGCCAACTGGAAGAAGGGACGCAAGGCATGGGACAACAGCCTGGTGCTCGCGTTCGGTGGGCAGCAGATCGCCAACGCGGACCCGCAGAAGACCGATGACCGCATCGAATTGAACAGCAAGTACGGCTACGAGCTGAAGAAGAACCTGTACCTCGCCGGTGTGTTCCAGTTCCGCACCCAGTTCACCGAGGGCTTCAACGAGGAAGGAACGCGCATCTCCAATTTCCTTGCGCCGGGTTACGCACTGCTCGGCGTGGGTCTTGACTATCGCCCCAGCGACAACTTCACGGTGTTCCTCTCGCCGCTCACGGCCCGGTTGGTGATGGTGAATGACGCGAAGCTGTTCGAGGGCGTGGGTCCCGATGACCGTGTCTATGGCGTGAAGAACGGCAACACCACCGAGATGGAGCTTGGTGGCTACCTGCGGTTCCAGTACAAGAAGGAACTGGCGAAGAACATCACCTTCCTCACCCGTGGCGACTTCTTCAGCAACTACCTGCGCAACCCGCAGAACATCGACGTGACGTGGGAAACGCTCTGGACCTTCAAGGTGAACGAGTGGTTCGCAGCCACCCTGAACACGATGCTGATCTACGACCACGACACCAACCTGCCGAAGACGAACGCCGAGGGCGTCCCCTACCTCGGGCCCGCCACGCAGTTCAAGGAGACGCTGGGCATCGGCCTCAGCTTCAAGCTCTGATCGCTTCCGGATCCCATGTGAGAGAGGCCGCGTAACTGCGGCCTTTCTTCATTTGTGGTGGTGATGTCTGCGTTCGGAACCCGTCAGCCCATCCGGTCCAGATCCCGCTTCACGTCCTTCGCCTTCAGGCTCTCGCGCTTGTCGAAGGTCTTCTTGCCCTTTGCCAGCGCGATCTCCAGCTTCGCATAGCCGTTGGCGCCGATGTACAGGCGCACCGGCACGATGGTCATGCCCGTATCGCGCAGCTTGCGGCGCAGCTTGTCCAGCTCCTTGTGGTGCAACAGCAATTTGCGGTCGCGCTTCGGCTCATGCACGTAGTGTGGGTTCGTGCCCCACGGGTTGATCTGCATGCCGCGCACCACGAGGTCGTCGCCAACGAACTGGCAGAACGCCTCGCCGATGGTGGCACCGTTGTTCCGGATGCTCTTGATCTCCGAGCCCATCAGCACCATGCCGCACTCGTAGGTATCGAGCAGGTGGTACTCGAACCCCGCCTTGCGGTTCTTTACTTCAATGGTGCCGGACATGGGAGCGCGAAGCTAAGGAGGGGGAGGTGGGGCGGATGTAGTGGGATGACTACTTTCAACCTTCAACCACGCCGATGATGCTTCCAACCAATAGGTACGCCGGGCCCCAGCCCGGCCCATTCCAGCCCCACCAGTACCCTTGTGCTGTGTCCCACCCCCAGCTCGGCCATCACGCTTGCATTGGTCCCCAATTCAGCAGATACCCCGGTGCTTCTTCCCCTTCCTCATGGAAGGTCTGGACTGACCGTGGCTACATGCCGCACGTGAACGGCGATGGGCTTATCCAACACGTCACCTATCACCTTGCCGACAGCCTGCCACGCAAGGTGGTGGAGGAACTGGACGCCGCGCTGAAGGCCTTGCCGCCCCAACTGCGCGATGCAGAGAAGGAGAGGCGCATCAATGCGTACATGGATGCCGGATACGGCAGTTGCTTGTTGAAGGAGCCGGAACTTGCCAAGCTGGTGCAGGACACCTTCCTTGTGTTCCAAGGGGAACGCTACACGCTCTTCGAGTGGTGCGTGATGCCCAACCACGTGCATGTGCTGTTCGAGCCGATCAAGGGATGGAGCATGAGCAAGATCATCGCTTCGTGGAAGTCGTACACGGGCCGGCGGATCAGCGCGTGGATGAAGGAGCGGGGGGATGGGCCTGCCCGCCGGACTGAAGGGCAATGGACCGGACCGCGTGTGGCACAGGGAGTACTGGGACCGCTACGTCCGGGACGAGGCACATTTCCGCGCGGTGACGGAGTACATCCGGAAGAACCCTGTGAAAGCCGGGCTGGTGATGAGGCCGGAGGAGTGGGAGTTCTCATCGGCGGGGTACCGGAAGAGGCGGTAAAGGCGCCGGGCTGCACACTGGCTGCGGCCACGCTGGGGCGTGGCGAGCCCAGTGTTCAACCCAACGCCACATCCAGCACCATCATCACGATGAACCCGCCGATGAAGCCCAGCGTCGCGATGTCGGTGTACTTGTCCTGCTGCGTTTCGGGGATCACCTCTTCCACCACCACGTAGATCATGGCACCGGCGGCGAAGGCCAATGCGTAGGGAAGGAAGCTCTGCATGTGGATCACGGCCACGGCACCGATCACACCCGCCACCGGCTCCACGATGGCGCTGAGCTGCCCGTACCAGAAGCTGCGGAATTTGCTGAGGCCCTGCCTGCGGAGCGGCATGCTCACCGCGAAGCCTTCTGGGAAGTTCTGTAGGCCGATGCCGATGGCCAATGCCACCGCTCCACCAATGGTCGCCTCGGGCATGCCGGCCGCTACGCCGCCGAACAACACGCCCACCGCCAGCCCTTCGGGGATGTTGTGCAGCGTGATCGCCAGCACGAGCAGGGTGCTGCGGTGCCAGTCCGTTTCCACGCCCTCCTTCCGTTTGGGGTCGAAGTTGATGTGCAGGTGCGGCAGCAATTTGTCCAGCGCGAAGAGGAAGAGCGCGCCGAGCGCGAAGCCGATGGCGGGTGCCAGCCACGGGATGTTGCCCATGCGCTCGCTCATGGCGATGCTCGGTGCCAGCAGGCTCCAGAAGCTGGCCGCTACCATCACCCCGCCCGTGAAGCCCAGCATGCCATCGAGCCATTTGCGCGAGGCGTTGCCGAAGAAGAACACCAGCGACGCGCCCGCCGCAGTGACCAGCCACGTGAAGGTGGTGGCGAGGAAGGCGGCCACGATGGGGTCGATGCCGGAGAGCAAGTCGAGGATGGTGTCCATGGGGTAGTTGTCAGTTGTCGGGTGTCAGATGTCAGGGGCGGAGGGTGGTCACGGCTATCGAGCAGTCATCTGACAACTAAGCGCCCGTCCCGTGGTTCCCCTTCTGTGTCGGGGTGATAAGGTGCGAGGGAGAAGGCCGCGCCGCGCTCTTGCACCCTCGCCCCCTTGCACCATACTGGATCCGAATACGTTTCGTTCATGCCGACCGAGTAAGAACCGAACTGACAACTAAGAACTGACAACCGACAACTGCCCCCCTCATCCCCGTTCCACTTGCAGGTGATGGCTCACATCCTTGCTCAGGCTGAAGGCCGCGCCGTTCTTCGGCTTGATGTCCATGCTGCCATCGAAGGCGTGGACCTCGAGCACGGTGAGTTGTGTGCCGATGCGCAGCCCTTTCGAGTCCAGCAGACGCAACAGGCCATCGGTGGTGTCGCTGACCGCAGCGATGCGCACGGCCTCGCCGCCTTTGCACAAGCTGAGGCGCTGGGTCCTTTTCGTGCGGATCTTTCCCTTGCGGTCCGGGATGGGATCGCCATGCGGATCGAAGCCGGGGTTGCCGAGGTAATCATCGAGCCGGTCGGTGAGCTTGTCGCTTGCCACGTGCTCCATCTGCTCGGCCACCTCATGCACTTCGTCCCAGCCGAAGCCGAGGCGCTCCACGAGGAAGGTCTCCCATAGCCGGTGCCTGCGGACGAGCTGTAGCGCCAGCGTCTCGCCCTTCGCCGTCAGCTTCACGCCATAGTAGGGCTCGTGCTTCAGGTAGCCCTTCGCGGCCAGCTTCTTCAGCATGTCGGTCACGCTGCTGGCCTTGGTGCGCAGGCGCTCCGCGATGTCCTTCGTGCCTGCCGCTTTCGCCGCTTTTCCGTCGGCGCCGATCGTCTGGAGCAGGGCGTGGACGGCTTTCAGGTGGTCTTCTTCGCTTCGGGTAAGCATGGTCTGTATGGGAGGCGAATGTATGGTTAATGTCATTATCAAAATAAAAATTAGATATGTCTAAAATAAGTTCACTTCATTTGTGCTGTGAAATATCTCTTGCCCCTTATTCTTATGACCGGCCTTCTGCCTGTGGTCGGCTTTGCCCAGCCCCGTGCGGGTGGCGTTTCCACCGTCACCGGCCGTGTGCTTTCCGGTGGTAAGCCCGTGGCGTATGCGAGCGTGGCCCTGAAGGGCACCACGCGCGGCGCGGCCAGTGATGCCGATGGCCGTTTCCGGTTGGATAACGTGGCCGCCGGTCCACATACTCTTGTGCTCTCCGCCATCGGCTTCGCCCGCGCGGAACGCCCCATCACCGTGAAGGAGGGCGAAGACCTCGTGTTGGGCGACATCGCCATGGAGCGCTCCACCGCCGACCTCGACGAACTGGTGGTCACCGGCACCATGCGGGAAGTCTCCCGCTCCGAAAGCCCCGTATCCATCGAGGTCATCACCCCCGCGCTTTTCCGCAAGAACCCCAGCCCGGTGCTGTTCGACGCGGTGGGCATGGTGAACGGCGTGCGCTCGCAGCTCAACTGCAGCGTGTGCAACACGGGCGACATCCACATCAACGGCATGGAAGGCCCCTACACCATGATCCTGATCGACGGCATGCCCATCGTCAGCGCGCTCAGCACGGTGTACGGGCTCAGCGGCATCCCCATCAGCATGATCGAGCGCGTGGAGGTGATGAAGGGGCCGGGCGGCGCGCTCTACGGCAGCGAGGCCATGGGCGGCATCATCAACGTGATCACCAAGGATCCCGTGCTGGCACCCCAGGCCTCGGCCGAGGTGATAGGCACCACGTGGGGCGAGCTCAATGCCGACATCGGCGTGCGCCTCGGCCGGAAGAAGGTGAGCGACCTGCTCGGCGTCAACGTGTTCAACTACAGCAGCCCGCGCGACGGCAACAACGACGGCTTCACCGATGTCACCCTGCAGCAGCGCGTCTCGGTCTTCAACAAGCTGGCCCTGCGCCGTCCCGACCGTCGCGTGGCGAGCGTGGCCGCGCGTTATGTGAACGAGGGCCGCTGGGGCGGGCAGATGAACTGGACCCCGGCCTTCGCGGGCAGCGACAGCATCTACGGCGAAACGATCCGCACCAACCGCTGGGAGGCGATCGGCCAGTACCAGTTGCCGGTGCCCGGCACGTTGATGCTGCAGGTGAGCGCCAACGGCCACCGGCAGCGCTCGTGGTACGGCGCCACGCCCTACAACGCCGAACAGCAGGTGTACTTCGGGCAGCTCTACTGGAGCCGGAAGCTGGGCCAGCGGCACGACCTCCTCACCGGCCTTGCCTACCGCCACACCCGCTACCACGACAACACGCCCGCCACCAACGTGCTCGACGATGCAGGCGAACACGTGCGCGACCGCCCCGAGCAACGCCCGCTGCCCGGCCTGTTCGTGCAGGACGAATGGAGCATGAACGAGTTCCACAAGCTGCTGCTGGGCTACCGGCTCGATAACGACAAGGACCACGGCCTCGTGCATTCGCCACGCGTGGCCTACAAATGGGCGCCGAGCGGACGCTGGGCGGTGCGCGCCAACTTCGGCACCGGCTTCCGCGTGGTCAACCTCTTCACCGAGGACCATGCCGCCCTCACCGGCGCGCGCAAGGTGGTGATCGCCCATGAGCTGCGGCCCGAACGCTCGCTGAACGGCTCGCTCAACGTGGTGCGCAAGTGGCCTCGTGAAAAGCACTTCTTCGGGCTGGACGGCACGCTCTTCTACACGCACTTCTCCAACCAGATCGTGCCCGATTACAGTACCGACGCGGACCTCATCATCTACGACAACCTCGATGGCAGGGCGGTATCGCGCGGTGCAAGCCTCAACGCCGAGGCCCGCATCGGTCAGCCCCTGAAACTGCACGCCGGGGCCACGTGGATGGACGTGTTCAAGGAGGTGCGCGGCATGCGCGAGGACCTCTACTTCGCACCCCGCTGGTCGGGCACCTTCACCGCGAGCTACACATTCTCCCAACCATGGACGGTGGACCTGACCGGGCAGGTGTACGGCCCCATGCGCCTGCCCGTGCTGCCCGATGATTTCCGCCCCGAATACTCGCCCACGTATGCCCTGCTGAACCTGCAAGTGAAGCGCACCATCAACGACCGCTGGGAGATCTATGGCGGCGCGAAGAACCTCCTGAACTTCATCCCGAAGAACCCGCTCATGCGGCCCTTCGATCCCTTCGACCGGCTGGCGGACGATCCCGTTTCCAACCCCAACGGCTACACCTTCGATACGGTGTACATCTACGCGCCGGTGCAGGGTGTGCGTGGGTTTCTTGGGGTGCGGTGGGTGGTGGGGTAGGGTAAATGAGTGCTAACGGGCCTGCGCTTGCCGCAGGCCGCCTTTCGTGATCTTGTTCCTGGACCAAGTTATCATGCTTCAACGGGAGTTGGCACCGGGACGATGGCGGCTTGCGGCAAGAGCATGTTGTGCGATGTTGGCTCAGTGAAATTTAGAATCAAATGGTCTGCCTGAATCATTATTCAATAGTAAAACACTTATTGTATACCAGTTTTCCACGAAATAATCTGTTACGTACAGCTTTTTCGGATCAGTGTTCAATGATACATCTGGTTCCCCTTGGATATGAATCAGATAATTTCCGTTTCGTCTAAGATAGCTATACGCTCCTGGTTGAATAATTACTTTGGATTCACCATCTGAATTCACGATTCTACCATAATTGTCATCTTCAGGATAATATTTCATCATGAATTTATAGGCCTCGTTCCGAAATGGTATCGTATTATGCTTAAGATATGAATCCAATGCTTCGGCAAGAATTTCCATCTCAATGCTATCCTTACAGATTAAATAGTAGTATGCCATTCCTTCAAACCCTGGA
>JAHBUM010000075.1 GCA_019638075.1 Flavobacteriales bacterium
TGCTCATGGGGCGCGGGCACACCTTCCCCTTCCTCAAGGCAGAACTCAACTAACACCGGTCACCCACCGGCACCAATACCATCATACCATGGCCACCAAGAAGATCGACCTTGAACAGGAAAGCGAACGCCGCATCAAGAAGGCCTTCAAGCGCAAGGGCTGGAGCGAGGTGAAGGCCAACGACAGCTGGGCCATCTTCAAGATCATGAGCGAATTCGTGGAAGGCTTCGAGGCCATGCAGCGGATCCGCCCGTGCGTGAGCATCTTCGGCAGCGCGCGCACCAAGCCCGACGCCCCCGAATACAAACTGGCCGAGGAGATCGCCTTCCAGCTCACCGGCAACGGCTACGGCGTGATCACCGGCGGCGGGCCGGGCATCATGGAGGCCGGCAACAAGGGCGCGCAACGCGGCGGCGGCACCAGCGTGGGCCTCAACATCGAACTGCCCTTCGAGCAGCAGCCCAACCCGTACATCGACAAGGAGAAGAGCATCGACTTCGATTACTTCTTCGTGCGCAAGGTGATGTTCATCAAGTACAGCCAAGGCTTCATCGTGCTGCCCGGCGGCTTCGGCACATTGGATGAGCTCTTCGAGGCGCTCACCCTGATCCAGACACAGAAGATCGGCCGCTTCCCCATCATCCTCGTGGGCCGCAAGTACTGGCAGGGCCTGCTGGATTGGGTGCGCGATACGATGGGCGGCCAGTACGCCTACATCAACATGCCCGACATGGAGCTGATCAGCGTGGTGGACAAGCCCGAAGAGGCCGTGGCCGCTATCAACGCCTTCTACAGCAAGTACATGCTGAAGCCGAACTTCTGATCGGATCGCGTCCGCCAGAACAGCCATGACACTGACCGAACGACAACGCAACGCGCTCACCCTCGTCGTTGCCGTCCTGCTGACCATACCGGCCTACCTGTACGGGGTACGTGTGCTCAGCGGGCGCGAATGGCCCACCGACCCGGACCTGCTGCGCGACGCGGGTTCCGCGCAGGCCATACTGGACGGGCATTTCGGGAAGGATCCGCTCTACCTCGGTGAGACCGCTTGGTACCCGCCACTGATGCCGTTGATGCTGGCCGGGCTCAGCAAGATCCTCGGCGTGCCCGTGCTGCACGTGGCCGCAAAGGCGGGCATCCACATGAACCTGCTGCCCTTGGGCATCTTCGTATTCGTGCTCTGGCGCATGTTCGGCCGCTTGGCCGCCCTGTGCGGGCTGGCGGGCTTCCTCTATCTCGCCAACGGCCGTCTGCCGCTATGGTGCGATGTGGGCTTGGATCCCGACCCGTTCTCCATCTCCTTCTTCTTCGCCGCCTTCCCACTGGGCCTGTACTTCGCGCACCGGCTCATACAGCCCGGCACCCGGCACCATATCGCTGCGCTCGCGGGGCTTCTCCTCGGCATCACCTTCCTGGGCCACCCAAGCACCGCCATGATGCTCTGCATCCTCTTCGGCAGTGTGATGGCCGTGGATCTGCTACGAAACGTGCGAGCGCGATGCCCCGTCATGCCCACGCTGATGAACTCCTTGCTGATCTTCGGCATCGGTGCCATCGGCGCATGGCTGTTGCTGCATCCGCTGTATGAGGCCTATGGCATGCACAGCCGCAACCACCACTCCACCACGTGGCAGCACATCGAACTCTTCTTCCCGAACCATCTGGCCCGGACACCATGGACGCTTGTGCTGGCATCGGTAGGGCTGGCCTGCATACTCCGGCGCAACGACCGCACAGGTCCGCTGATCCTCTTCGCCACCGCCATCCCGTTCGCGCTCTTCATCTGGTCGGGCGTAAGCAGCACGCTTGCCAATGCTGCGGGTCGCATCGTCATCCCCTCCTTCGTGCCCGCGTACCATTTCCACTACCACTTCAAGCTGATGCTGTGCGTGCTCTTCGCCGTGGGCACGGCGCATACCCTGCGCTGGGCCGTTGCGCGCCCGGCCGCCCAACAGTTCGTACGGACCGGACACGCCATGCGCTGGATGATGCTGGGAGGGGGCATCGCGCTGCTGGGGGCCATCGCGACTGCCATGCTCCTGTCCATACCCCAGGGGAAGGTGCGGCCATACGCCGCCACGCATGCCTGGCTGTTGCAGCACACGCGACCCGATGACGTGATCCTTGCCAGCAACGACGTGGCCATGTACCTGATCTCGCCCGCCGGGCGTAAAGCGGTGGCCTCCGACCGCTTCTTCTCGAACCCCTATGTGGAGCTCGCCTCACGCGCCGCTGATCGCGATTCCATGTTCCACCACCTCTCCACGGGCCACTTGGATGAGTTCATGGCACTGGCCGGGCGATATGATGTGCGCTATGTGATCCCTTCCGGGCCGCTTCCTACTTCCTGGCCGGGCCTGCTGACACCGGTATTCGAGGATGATACGGTACGGCTTTATCGGCTGACGCACAGTGAGCCAGCTCAAGAATAAGCTTCTCTCGTGTTTCGTGTTCAACCCCGACCACACCGATAGTGGCATCGGGGAGGGCGGGGCCATCGGTGGGTGCATTTGTATTTCTACACACCTCCATTCAACAAGTTCCTGTTCGTATCGCTAAGTTCGCGGTCGGTCCCTCCCACCGGTGCCCGGATACTTTTGGCCCCGAAGGGGCATACGTAGCGCATATCGACCATGAACCAACTGGTACTGCTGATCAATTTCCTTGGGCTTCTGCTCATCGACCCCTTCCTCCTCGCCGACCTCAGCATCACGCAGAACGCGCCAACCACGATGCAGCCGGGTACAGAGGTGCGCGTGACCGTGACCGTGGAAAAAGGCACGCTCAGCGGCTTCGCGAAGCTGCAACTGGATCTTCCGCAAGGCATGACGGCCACGGCCATCGAGACCAAGGGAGCCTCCTTCACCTTCGCCGACCAAAAGGCCAAGTTCATCTGGATGGCCCTGCCCAGCACACCCACCTTCAAGGTGAGCTACACCCTGAGCGCCGACGCCTCGCTCAGCGGCAACCAAGCCATCATGGGCCGTTTTTCGTACATCGAGGACAACGAGCGCAAGACATACGACCTCCCGACCAGCACCATCAACCTGGGCACGGGCGCCGCCGCACAGGTGGCGGAGGGCACGTACACGGAAGAGCCTTCCAGCGCGGACCTCGCATCAGCCGCCGCAGCAGCACCCGCCGGGTCCACCATGATGGCCGTGATCGACAACGCCAGCGGCATCGCCCCCACCCAAGGCGGCGGCGGCGTCACCGCCACGCGCACCATCACCCCGGTGACCGAACAGGAGATGCTGGTGGAGGTGATCGTGAAGAAGGGCGACATCCGCGGCTTCGGCAAATTGCAGGAGACCATCCCGCAGGGCTTCACCGCGCTGGAGAAGGCCAGCAATGAGGCCATCTTCACCACGCAGGACCGCATCGCCAAGTTCGTGTGGCTCAACCTGCCCGCAGGGAACGAGATCAAGGTGGTGTACAAGCTGCGAGCGAACGAGCGGCCCGAAGGCGAGTACAGCATCGACGGCGAGTTCGGCTACCTGCTGAACGACGAAACGCAGAAGGCGGTGATCGGCACCTCGAAGTTCTTCATCGGCCCCAAGGCGATGGAGGCCGTGGCCCACAACCTTGGCGAAGTGACTCCGGCCGCGCCGAAAGGAGTGGATCCGGCGGCCCAGAAGGCGGCGGACGATGCACTGCGGGCTACAGAAGCAGCGGCGAAAGAAGCCGCTGCCAAGGAAGCAGCCGCACAAGAGGCTACTGCACGGAAAGCAGCCAAGGAAGCAGCAGCACAGGAAGCCGCTGCCGCGAAAGCAGCCCGCGACGCCGAGGCCCTCGCTGCCAAGACCAAGAAGCCCGCCAGCGAACCCAAGCGGGCCACCTCCATCCCCACTCCCGAAACGGGCGTGGTGTACAAGGTGCAGATCGCGGCCGGGCACCGCGAAGTGGGCCGGACCTATTTCGCAGCACGCCACCACTACAACGGCGACTTCAGCATCGAGCGCCACCAAGGGTGGATCAAGTACGTCACCGGCCGTTTCGGCTCCTACGCCGAGGCACGGGACCAACGTGTGGCCTTCAATGCCGCCGGGCACAATTTCCCCGGTCCGTTCGTGACCGCTTATAACAACGGGGACCGGATCACCGTACAAGAGGCGCTTGTATTGAGCAACCAGAAATGGGTGCAGTGATGCGGCACTGAACGAAACCGAATGAGCGTGAGCAGCAGCTTCTCCCTCTCCCACGTCCGTTCGCTCGCAGGCTTCGTCCTATCGCTATTTCTTTCCCCTTCCCTTTCCGCACAGTCAGACAGCACGGCTGCGCCACTGCCACCACCTGCGGCCGCAGCGGCTGATGGCACCATCCGCCTGAGGCCCACCATCGGCCTCGGCCCCGGCATGCTCGCCTTCTACGGCGACGTGGGCGAACAGAACAAGGGGTTCAGTCCGCTGGTATCCCGCGTGGGGTATGAACTGCGCGCCACCACCCCCATCACGCCATGGCTCGAAGGTGGCATCCATGTGATGCACGGACGCCTGAGCGCGGGCGAGCGCAACCTCTCGCGCAGCCTCAACTTCGATTCGCGCATCACCACCGGCGGTGTGATGCTGCGCTACAACTTCCACCAACTGCTGAACCCGAAGCGCGTGGTGGAACCGTACATCAACGTGGGCTTCGAGTCCGTGGAGTTCCTCTCCAAGACCGACCTGCGCGATTCACAAGGCCGCCCCTACCATTACTGGAGCGACGGCACCATCCGCGACATCGACGAGCAGGCCGCCAATGCCGGTGATGCCGTGGTGATCCACCGCGACTACACCTACGAGAGCGACGTGCGCGAAAGCAACATCGACGGGTTCGGCAAGTACCTCGAACGCACATGGGCCATCCCCGTGGGCGTAGGCGCGCGCATGGACATCGGCCATGGCTTCGACTTCCGCATGGGAGCCACCATGTACCTCACCCGCTCCGACCTGATCGACGGCATCACGCCGGAGAGCAAGGGCGACCGCGCGGGCGATGCCCGGAACGACCGCTTCCTCTTCTCCTCCTTCTCCATCGGCTACACCATTCCGATGAAAGCGCCGCAGAAGAAGGCGAAGATGACGCCGCTGCACACCGAGGAGGTGGACCAGCTCGCATGGATGGGCGACGAGGACGGCGACGGCGTGCAGGACATCCACGACAAGTGCCCCTTCACCCCGCACGGTGTGAAAGTGGATGCCTTCGGCTGCCCGCTGGATGGCGACGGCGATGGTGTTCCCGATCACATGGACGATGAGTTGAACACGCCGCCCGGCGCTCCGGTGAACGCCCGTGGCGTGGCCTTCACCGATGCCGAGCTGCTGAAAGCATGGCTGGCCTATAAGGATTCGGGCAACGTGAACATCGTGGCCTCGCGCGTGGAATCGTTCGGCCCCATGAAACCGCCGCCCATGAAGGTGAAGCGCGTGTACGTGGTGAAGGTGGGCGAACAGGTGGAGAGCATCAGCGAGGACCTGATCCAGAAGCTGCTGAGCATCCCCGACATCCGCGCCGTGGAACAGGGCGACACCACCTTCTATGTGGTGGGCAGCTTCGAGTCCATCCCCGAAGCACTGCGCCGCGAGCTGGAGTTGAAAGGCATCAAGGTGGAAGGCCGTGTGATGGCCGAGGAGAACGGCCGCCTGATCGACGTGACCGACGAGGTGGAGGCCGAACGCGCGAAGATGACGCAGGGTGCCCCCTCCACACCACAGCCCACGGGCGAAGTGATCGTACGCGTGCAGCTCGGCGCCTTCCGATACCCCTTGTCGCGCAACATCTTCGAGGGCATAGACGACCTTGTGATCCTCAAGGGCGATGACGGCCTCACGCGCTACTACACCGGCTCGTTCAAGGAGGTGAACCCCGCCGCCGAGCACAAGGTGCAGATGCTGCTGCGCGGCTTCCAAGGCGCCTTCCTCGTGGCCTTCCGCGATGGCAGGCGCATCAGCATGAAGGATGCCGGTGCCAAGCTCACGGGGCCGGAGTCCATGAACAACGCACCCAGCGGAAGCATCGACAAGAGCAAATTGCGCTACCGCGTGCAGGTGGGCACTTTCGTGGGCAACATCCCCATGGAGACCATGGGCAAGCTGATCGAGATGGGCGATGTGAAGCCCGTGACCAGCCCCGATGCCGTGCGCTACTACTACGGCCAGTTCAAGAGCCGCAAGGAGGCCGATGACGCCAAGGCGGCCATCATCAAGAAGGGCTTCGCCGATGCCTTCGTGGTGGGCGACATGAACGGCTACATCATCCCTGCGGATGAGGCCGATCAGCTGATGAAGCAGCCCTAAGCCTACCTTCCGATCAAAGCGAACCCGATGTGATCGCAATAGCGCGGGCCCACCGTGCGTTGCCGGTATGTCCACCTACCTTTCCGAACTTTCACGATCACCATGCCCCTATCGCCCTGCCGTATGCGCGCGTGGCTACATGCCGCGTGCGCCGCTCTGGTCCTACTTGCCGGATGCCGCTCGCAGGATGCCTCCTTCGCGCCGGATACCGCATTCACACCCTACATACCGGCCTTCACCGCCGGGCACATCAGTGCGCGGGCACCCATCCTCGTGCGCATCGCCGAGGGCCAGCAATGGAAGGACTCCTCCGAGGCCGCCATCCAGAAGCTCTTCAGCCTGTCGCCCAAAGTGGCGGGCACGGTGCAGTGGCACGACCAGCAGACGCTCGCCTTCCTGCCGGACGAACGGCTCGCGCAGGAGAAGACCTACACCGTGAGCTTCAAGCTGGGCGACCTGATCGCGGTACCCAGCGGCTTGGAGACGTTCAAATTTCAAGTGATCACCGTGCGGCAGGGCATCGATGCGCGTGTGAGCGACATGCGGTCGCTCTCCCCCACCGACCTCGCGTGGCAGCGCCTGATCGTGGCCGTGCATACCAGCGACGATGCCACTGGGCAGGACCTCGAAGGCTGTTTCAAGGCCAGCCAGCAAGGCCGCAAGCTCGCGCTCACGTGGGAGCACGAGCCCAACGGCCTGTACCACCGCTTCACGGTGGACAGCGTGATGCGCGGAGAGGTTGCCAGCACCGTGGAGATCGCGTGGGATGGCGACCGCATCAATTCCGATGATGAAGGCACACTTCCGTTCACGGTGCCTTCCATCGGCGAACTGTCGTTGATCTCCGCCACCACCGACAGCGAAGGCGAACAGAAGGCAACGCTCCTCTTCTCCGATCCATTGGATGCCGATCAGGACATGAGCGGCTTGGTGGGCATCACCGGCGCGGAGGATGTGCGCGTTTCCGTGGAAGGCAACAAGCTGATCCTTTACCCGGTGCAGCGTCTGAGCGGCGATCGCCAAGCCTACGTGGCCGCTGCGGTGCGCAATGTGAACGCCCGGCCGATCGGGCACGACCTCACCGTGGACCTCTCCTTCGAGGAGCTGAAACCCGCCGTGCGTCTGGTCGGAAAGGGTACGATCCTGCCCTCTTCGGATGGCATGGTGATGCCCTTCGATGCCGTGAACCTGAAGGCCGTGGACGTGCGCGTGGTGAAGATCCACGAGAGCAACATAGCGCAGTTCCTGCAGGTGAACGCGCTGGATGGCCAACGCGAACTGGCCCGTGTGGGCCGCCTGATCACGAAGAAGACCATCCCGCTGAGGACCGCCGATGCCCCCGACCTCGGCCGCTGGAACCGTTTCTATCTGGACCTTGAGCAACACATCAAGGCGGAACCGGGCGCCATCTACCGGATCGAACTGTCGTTCTCGCGCAAGCACTCGGTGTACCCCTGCGCCAATGAAGCGTCCGCCGATGACCCCGAACCCGAGCGCAGTTGGGAGGAGGAGCAAGCCGCCTACGACCACTACGAGGACTATTGGTACTACGACGACTATTACTACGAGGACTATGACTACCGCGAGCGCGAGGATCCCTGCACACCTTCCTACTTCATGCGCAACAACTCGGTGGCACGCAACATCCTCGCCTCGGACCTCGGCCTCATCGCCAAGTGCGGCAACGACGGTTCCCTGTTCTTCGCGGTGAGCGACCTGCGCACCACCGAGCCTCTGTCAGGTGTGAAGCTCGACGTGCTGGACCTGCAACGCAAGAGCCTCGGCAATGTGGTCACCGATCGCGAGGGCCTCGCCACATTACCCGCGAGCAAGCACAAGCCTTTCCTGCTGGTCGCATCCAAAGGCACACAGCGCGGTTACCTGCCGCTCGGCGATGGTTATGCGCTCTCGGTGAGCGAAGCCGATGTGCAGGGCGCGGCGATCGAGCGCGGGCTGAAAGGCTTCATCTACGGCGAACGCGGCGTGTGGCGCCCCGGTGATTCGCTCTACCTCGCCTTCGTGTTGCAGGATGCACAACACAAACTGCCGAAGGATCATCCCGTGGTGCTGGAACTCACCGATCCGCAGGGCCGCTTGGATCAGAAACACGTGCGCACCACCTCGGTGAATGGCGTGTATGCCTTCCGCTGCGCCACCGAGACCTTCTCGCCCACCGGGTTCTGGAACGCGCGCGTGGTGGTGGGTGGAACATCGTTCAACAAGAGCATCCGCATCGAAACGGTGAAGCCCAACCGGCTGAAGATCCACATCGACGTGGGCGAACGCATCGCCGGTGGTGGCGGGCACGAGATCGGCCTGCGATCGAACTGGCTGCATGGCGCGCCCGCACGGGGCCTGAAGAGCCGCGTGACCGTGACGATGACGCGTGGTTCCGCCAAATTCAAAGGCTACGATGGCTACGTGTTCGACGACCTGCGCACCTTCGTTCCGGAAGAGGAGCAGGTGGCCTTCGAGGGCGATCTCGACGATCAGGGCGCGGCCACCTTCCCGTTGGAGTTGCAGGCCGGGCGCAGCGCCCCTGCGGTGGTCAACGCCAACATCGTCACGCGCGTGTTCGAGGCCGGTGGCGATGCCAGCATGGACCGCACCTCCACCGCGTACTACCCCTACACGAGCTATGCAGGCATCAAGGCTCCGACGACCTACAACGCATGGGGCGGACTGGTCACGGACACCACGTACCAACTGCCCGTGGCCGCGCTCGATGCCGATGGCAAGCCCCTTGGCGGGCATACCCTGAAGGCGCAGGTGTACAAGATGCAGCGCAACTGGTGGTGGGATGGCGACCTCGACGGCAACGCCAACTACATCAGTTCGCCCAGCGTGGAACTGCGCGAGGAGTTCGACCTGAAGACCGATGCACAAGGGCGCGCCACCGTGAAGTTCCGTGTGGACAGGCCCGAATGGGGACGCTTCACCGTGCGCGTGACCGACCCGAACAGCGGCCACAGCAGCGCTCTTCAATTCTATCTGGACTGGCCCGGCTGGGAAGGCCGTTCGCGCCGCGACGAACCCGATCAGGCCGCGATGCTCAGCTTCAACAGCGACAAGAGCAGCTACAACGTGGGCGATCAGGCCACGCTCATCATCCCCAGCAGTGGCAGCGGCCGCGCACTGGTGAGCCTCGAAACAGGCAGCCGCACGCTCGATGCCGTGTGGGTGCAGCTGAAGGACAAGGAGACACGCCACACCTTCATCGTGACCGAGGCGATGGCGCCCAACATCTACGCGCACGTCACCGTGGTGCAGCCGCACGCGAAGACCTTGAACGACCTGCCGATCCGCCTCTATGGCGTGATCCCGATCATGGTGGAGGATGCGCAGACCCACCTGCAGCCGGTGATCACCATGGCGAAGGAGATCAAGACCGATGTGCCCTTCGATGTGGAAGTGAGCGAACAGGACGGCGACGCCATGACCTACACGCTCGCCATCGTGGATGAAGGATTGCTCGACCTCACGCGTTTCAAAACACCCGATCCGTGGAAGCACTTCTATGCCCGCGAGGCGCTCGGCGTGCGCACATGGGACGTGTACGATCAGGTGATCGGTGCGTTCGGCAGGCAGATCGCGCGGGTGCTGGCGCTCGGTGGCAGCGATGATGCCGGGCCTGCTGACAACGCGAAGGCCAACCGCTTCAAGCCGGTGGTGAAGTATGTAGGGCCGTTCAAACTGGAACGCGGGAAGAAGGCGAAACACAGCTTCACGATCGACAACTACGTGGGGTCGGTACGGGTGATGGTGGTGGCCACCGATGGCGACAAAGCTTACGGCAATGCCGAGAAGACCGTGCCCGTGAAGAAGCCGCTGATGGTACTGGCCACGTTGCCGCGCGTGCTCGCCCCCGGTGAACGCGCGGACCTGCCGGTGACCGTGTTCGCGATGGACCCGAAGGTGAAGGAGGTGAAGGTGAAGCTCGAACCGAACAGCTTCCTCATACCCGAAGGCCCTGCTGAGAAGACGATCCGCTTCACCAGCACCGGTGATCAGATCGTGCGCTTCAGTGTGCGGGTGAAGGAGGCTGTCGGCGTGGCCAAGGTGAAGGTGAGCGTGAGCGGAGCAGGTGAAAGTGCGTCGGAAGCGATCGAACTGCAGGTGCGCCAACCGAACATGCCGGGCACCGACGTGGTGGAAGCCTACCTCGAACCCGGCAAGAGCTGGCAGGAGAGCGCCAAGCCCATTGGTGTGACCGGAACGAACAGCGCCTACGTGGAAGTGAGCACCATCCCTCCTGTCGACTTCGGCCGTCGCCTGCAATACCTGATCGACTACCCGCACGGCTGCTTGGAGCAGACCACCTCGAAAGCCTTCCCGCAGCTCTTCATCGCCAAGGTGATGGACCTTCCCGCACGTACGGAACAGAGCATGCGCGGCAACGTGGAAGCCGCCCTGCGGAAGATGGGCCAGTTCCAGCGCAATGATGGCAGCTTCAACTACTGGCCCGGCGGTGGCGACTACTACGATGACTGGACCTCGATCTACGCCGGCCACTTCATGGTGGAGGCACAGCGCGAAGGCTTCAAGCCCACGGGCAACACCTTGACCAACTGGCTGTCGTACCAGCGCAAGGCCGCGCGCGAGTGGCAGGGCACCATCCGCACGGGTTGGTCGCGGCAGGCCACACAGCTCACACAGGCCTACCGCCTGTACACGCTCGCACTCGCGAAACACCCCGAACTGGCCGCGATGAACCGCCTGCGCGAGCAGCGCGACCTTTCCACCATGGGCCGCTGGATGCTCGCCGCCGCGTATGCGCATGTGGGGCAGCAGGATGCCGCAAAACGCCTTGTGGAAGGCATACCCGCCGCGATCGCAGCGTACAACGAACAAGGCTTCACCTACGGCAGCGACCTGCGCGACGAGGCGATGATCGCCGAAGCCCTGATGCACATGGGCGAGACGGCGAAGGCCGCTGGTGTGATCCAGCGCATCGCGAAGAACCTGAGCAGCGACGGCTGGTACAGCACGCAGACCACCGCGTTCGGGCTGATGGCTACCGCGCATTTCACCCAGCAGGACAAGTTGCAGAAGGGCATCACCTACAAGCTCGTGATCGACGGCAAGGCCACCGACAAGTTCACCGAGAAGGCGATCAGCCGGCTGGACCTGCCCACACCCGATGGCAAGGCGACCGCAGCGATCACCAACACTGGCAAGTCGGGCATCTACCTGCGCTACGTGCGTACGGGAACACCGCTGGCCGGTGAGGAGAAGGCCGCGTCGCGTGGCCTGAACATGAGCGTGACATACACCGACATGAAAGGCGCGGCGATCGACCCGTCACGCATCGAGCAGGGCACGGACTTCATGGCCGTGGTGAAGCTCACGCATCCCGGCGTGGTGGACGGCTACCAGCAACTGGCGCTCACACAGGTGTTCCCATCGGGCTGGGAGATCCGCAACAACCGCATGGAGGGCAGCGAAAGCGCGGTGCAGGCCTCGTACTTCACCTATCAGGATGTGCGCGACGACCGGGTGATGACCTACTTCGACCTGTGGCGCGGGAATACGGTCACGTTCAAGCTCATGCTGAACGCCGCGTACACGGGCCGCTACTACCTGCCCGGCGCCTCGTGCGAAGCCATGTACGACCATACCGTGCATGCGCGCAGCGTAGGCCGGTGGGTGGACGTGGTGCCTGCGGGCGGTGTGGGGAGCGCGCAACGATGATGGCATTTGCGCGATTCCGGGTCAAGCCCGGAATGACAATTCAAAGGCTGATCGGATCGAGCGGCTTTGCCGCTCGATCCGATCAGCATCACACGCTGTCATTCCGGGCTTGACCCGGGATCGCATGATCCTCGGCACACATGCCCCGCCTACGAAGACCGCTCCTGCTCACATCGGGCATCGCTCTGCTCCTCTTCATCTGGGCGCGCTGGGGGCCGATGGATCCGCTCTTTACCGCGCCGCGAAGCACGGTGCTGCTCGACCGCGAAGGCGGCACGCTCGCGGCATCCGTGGCGCGTGATGGCCAATGGCGCATGCCGCCGGGCGATTCCATCCCGCTGCGGTTCGAGCACTGTTTGATCGCCTTCGAGGACCGGCATTTCCGCTCGCACTTCGGCATACACCTCCCTTCGCTGATCCGTGCAGCGCAGCAGAACCGCAAGGCCGGGCGCGTGGTGAGCGGCGGAAGCACCATCACCATGCAGGTGGCGCGCATGGCCCGTGGCGACAGGCCGCGCACGTGGTGGAACAAGCTGGTGGAAATGATGATCGCCCTGCGCCTCGAAGCGCGCTACTCGAAAGATGCGATCCTCGCGCTGTATGCCGCCAATGCACCGTTCGGCGGCAACGTGGTGGGGCTGGAAGGGGCATCATGGCGGTGGTTCGGAAGGGCGCCACACCAGCTCGGCTGGGCCGAAAGCGCCACGCTCGCCGTGCTGCCGAACGCACCGGCGCGCATCCATCCCGGTAGGCAGCGCGAAGCACTTCAGCAGAAACGCGACAGGCTCCTCGCCTACCTGCGCGATACCGGCACGCTCGACAGCCTCGCCTGCGCACTCGCCATGAGCGAACCGCTGCCCGAGCGGCCGCTGCCCCTGCCGCGCATCGCACCGCACTTGCTCACCACCATGGAGGCACAGGGCCATCGCGGCGAACGCATCCATAGCACCATTGATGCCGAAGTGCAACGCCGTGTGAATGCCATCGCCGAACGCCATGCGTACACGCTTCGCGCGAACGAGGTACATAACGCGGCCGTGCTGGTGCTGGATACGCGGACCGGCGATGCGCTCGCCTACCTTGGCAACCTCCCCGCTGCGGACCGGGCACATGCCGGTGACGTGGACATCGTGCGGGCACAACGCAGCACAGGCAGTTTGCTCAAGCCCTTTCTCTATGCGGACATGCTGCAAAGCGGCGAACTGATGCCGGATCAATTGGTGGCCGATCTGCCCACGCACTACGAAGGCTTCGCGCCGCGCAACTTCGATGAGCGGTACGATGGCGCGGTACCCGCATCGCTCGCGCTGGCCCGTTCGCTCAACGTGCCAGCAGTGCGTGCGCTCAAGGAACATGGCATCGAACGCACCTTGCGCACGCTGCGTGCCATGGGCCTGCACAGCATCCACCGCAGCGCCGATCACTACGGATTGTCGCTCGTGGTGGGCGGCTCGGAAAGCACGTTGTGGGAACTCACCGGAGCCTACGCATCCATGGCGCGGGTCCTGCTGGCCGAAAGC
>JAHBUM010000076.1 GCA_019638075.1 Flavobacteriales bacterium
CCTATCCAATTTGGTTTTTCGATTACAGTCAGAAACAAGACTATTCCGAAAACAAGAATAAGTGGAATTACTAATTCAGGTCCAATTTTTGAGTTGTATATTTTCTTCATTTCAATACGATGTTTTCTGTTCAGCGATGGGTTGTCCTACACTTGCCACCAACGGTTTCGGGCTTTGCGTTCGGGCGGGATTAGAAGCACAAACTTTCAATTTATTACTAAAGTTCATTAGAAGCACAAAGCTCTAAGTTTGCACGTCAGCCCGCCTGACGCAAAACCCGTGTTATGCCCAGTGCTGTTATCATTTGTCAGTTAGTGATGATTATTTTATTTGTCGCGATTACTTGTTCGTTTTGTGTCAACCGAATAAAATACATTCCGCTGGGAAGATTGTCTCTATTGAAAGTGATTGAACGGTCGTTAATGTTATTAATTTGCGCAACTGTCTGCCCGAAAATGTCCACCACAATGAGTGTTGCATTATTTAATGGAGTAAGTGTCTGCAAGGTTGTCAAAGCGGAAAACGGATTCGGATAAATTGTCAACTGCGGAGCGATGGTGGACGGCTCGTATATTCCCGTTGTAAAGCTACCCAGTTTGCAAACAAAAATATCCTGACTGCCTCCTGACGAAGGTAAAATGAATGTTCCAGCTTGAATGTCAAAATCAATTGCTCCCCTAAAATAACCGGTAGTGTAAACATTGCCAGCACTGTCAGTTGTAATAGAATTTCCCATATCATTACTCGCTCCCCCTATAGCTCCTGCCCAAAGAAAATTACCGGAAGCATCTAATTTGGAAATGAAAATATCATTGCCACCTGCTGAAATTAAATTGAATATTCCCTCGCCCGGATCAAAGTCTACTGTGTTTTTAAAATAACCGGTAGTATAAACATTTCCCGCACCATCTGTTGCAATGGAATTTCCCCCATCACCACTTAATCCTCCCATTGCTCTGGCCCACAGAAAATTGCCGAAAGCATCTAATTTGGAAATGAAAATATCATTGTCATCTTCCGAAGTTAAATTGAACGTTTCCGTACCCGGGTCAAAGTCGGCTGTTGCGTTAAAATAACCGGTGATATAAACATTTCCCGCTGCGTCTGTTGTAATGGAATTCCCCCCATCACCACCCGATCCTCCTATTGCTTTAGCCCAAAGGAAATTGCCGGATGCGTCTAATTTGGAAACGAAAACATCGGTACTGCCGACTGAAATTAAATCGAATGTTCCTGTACCGGGGTCAAAGTCGGCTGTTCCACTAAAATAACCGGTGGAGTAAATATTGCCCGCGTTGTCAGTTGCAATGGACAAGCCATACTCATTTTCCATTGTCCCCATTGCTTTAGCCCATTGGAGGCTTTGTGCATTGGAGCAGAGTCCGAAGTTCGCGGTTAAAATTATTGCTAACAGAGGTGGTCTGAATACAGTCAGGAAAGTTTTGTAAAGTGTTTTCATTTTGTTGTCGTCAGAGATTATAGTGCTGACTCCGCACTTTAAATTTTGAATCATTTGTCTTACTGTATGTCATTTTTTAGCATTGGGCATAACGTTCGAGGGTTGACGCCGTGCGGTTTCGCGTGAGCTTTCGAGCTGGGGCCAGCATGGCGGCAACCCCTTGTTCTGAGCCGTGTGCCGAGCGCGGCGCTGGGCCTTGTGCGTCGGAGGGCCGTGTGAGCGCGGCCGAGCCTGTGGTGGGGCTCGTGCGGTGCGCGTTCATATTGCTGGCGGGAGAGGCCATGGCTCCGAACGTTGGATTGACGAAGATCTTCGTTTATCCCTTTGCATTGGGAGTGATTGCCGCAACGAGCGGGTGGGCCGTGTAGCCATGCCCAAATGTACACGCGGCAAAATTGTCGTGCAAGCAGGTGGGGGCATGCGGCCGGTGAGCGTTGCCTACCTCGTGGCCTTCGCATTGTGCGGCGGCTATCGGTTGGTCACCATCGACACGGCGTTCAAGCAGTTCAAGGGCGTGGATGTGCTGCTGTTGAAGTGAGCGCACCGGGTACCTTCGCGCCGCATCGCCATCTGGTTGCCACCACCTTCGCAGGGCTACGGCGGCGAAGCACGACCGAAGTATGTACGCCCTTCTCCGACCGCTCCTCTTCCGCCTTTCGCCCGAGAAGGCGCACCACCTCACCTTCAACCTGCTGGAACTGCCCGGCGCCACCTTGCTGAGCGGTGGCGCGCGGCCCCCGAAGGACGCTGCCGTGGAGGTGATGGGCCTGCGCTTCCCCGGTCCCGTGGGGCTGGCTGCGGGCATGGACAAGGACGCGAAGCATGTGGATGCGCTGGGCCGCATCGGCTTCGGCTTCGTGGAGGTGGGCACGCTCACGCCCGTGGCCCAGCCCGGCAACGAGCGCCCGCGCCTGTTCCGCCTGAAGCCCGACCGCGCGCTGATCAACCGCATGGGCTTCAACAACGGCGGGGTGCATGCCGCCGTGGAACGCCTGAAGCGCCGCAGCCCCGGCATCATCGTGGGCGGCAACATCGGCAAGAACAAGGCAACGCCCAACGAACAGGCGATCGACGACTACGTGAAGTGCTTCGAGGCGCTGCACGATGTGGTGGACTACTTCGTGGTGAACGTGAGCAGCCCGAACACGCCGGGGTTGCGGGAGTTGCAGGAGAAGGGGCCGCTGCTGGCGATCTTGTCGAAGCTGAAGGCGATGGCCGATCAGAGGGTCAGAGGATCAGAAGATCAGAAGATGCGGCCGCGCCCCATCCTCCTGAAGATCGCCCCCGACCTGACCAATGAGCAGTTGGACGACATCGTGGCGGTGGTGAAGGAGAGCGGCATCGCGGGTGTGATCGCCACGAACACCACGATCTCGCGCGATGGATTGCGCACACCGAAGGCCGAGGTGGATGCGATGGGAGCTGGCGGGGTGAGCGGAGCGCCTGTGCGGAAGCGGAGCACCGACGTGGTGAAGTACCTGCGCGAACGCCTGCCGAGACCGGTGGTCATCATCGGCGTGGGCGGGATCGACAGCGCCGAAGCGGCGATGGAGAAGCTGGAGGCCGGTGCCGATCTGGTGCAGGTGTACACGGGCCTTGTGTATGAAGGACCGGCGTTGTTGAAGCGGATCAATCAAGCATACGTGCGCTACCGGAATTTGTCATTCCGGGCCTGACCCGGAATCGCGAAGATCTCAATGGCTCCAATGAACGATAGCCGATGACCAACTCCCTTAAACTGATCGAATGCCCGCGCGATGCGATGCAAGGCATCCATACGTTCATCCCCACCGATGTGAAGGTGCGCTACCTCAATGGCCTGCTGCGCGTGGGTTTCGATACGATAGACATCGGCAGTTTCGTGAGCCCCAAGGCCATACCCCAGATGGCCGATACCGCCGAGGTGTTGTCGCGCATCGATATGGACGGCATACGCAGCAGGCTGTTGGTGATCGTCGCCAACGAGCGCGGCGCGGAAGAGGCCGTGAAGCAGGAGCGCGTGACCTACCTCGGCTACCCGTTCAGCATCAGCGAGACCTTCCAACAACGCAACACCAACACGAGCATCGAAGGCAGCTGGGGCCGCATCGCCCGCATCGCGGAGATCGCACAGGCGGGGGGGAAGGGACTGGTGGTGTACATCAGCATGGCCTTCGGCAATCCCTACGGTGATCCGTGGGGCCCACAGGTAGCCCTACAGTGGACCGAGCGGTTGGTGAAGGAACTTGGTGTGCGGGTCATCGCGCTTTCCGACACCGTGGGTGTGGCCAGCCCCGGCGATATCCACAGCATGTTCAGCACCTTGATACCCGCACTTCCCGAAGTGGAGTTCGGTGCGCACCTGCACGCCCGCCTCGACAACTGGAAGCCCAAGGTGGATGCGGCGTGGGAGGCCGGTTGCCGCCGGTTCGATGGCGCGTTGAAAGGCTACGGCGGCTGCCCCATGGCCGATGACGACCTCGTGGGCAACCTCGCCATGGAACTGTTCGTGGCCGATCTGGAGGAGCGAGGTGTGCGCACGGACCTCGATCTGGATCGGCTGGGCCGCAGTGTGCAGGAGGCCGCCACGGTGTTCCCGTAGTGAGCCATCCCATGCCGATCGAGATGAGCAGCAGGCGCGCGTTCGGTATGGCGATCGGGGCTGGGGCATTGCTGCACGCATTGGTCTCTTTCCCGAACCACTACCTGTTCCGCACCTATGCGCTGGACCTCGGGCTGTACACCAACACGGCGTGGCAGTACCTGCATGGCCGGATCCCCGACGGCCGGATGTTCCAAGAGGTGCCGTCGCTCATGCTGGCCGACCACTTCGACCTGTACCTTCCACTGTTCTCACCGCTGCTGCTGCTCTTCGGCTCGTGGTCGCTGCTGCTTGTCCAGTGGGCGTTCATCATTGTCGGTGCCATCGGTGTGCGCGCGCTGCTGCTCACGCTTGGTCAGGATCGCCGCCATGCGTTGTGCGGAGCCATGCTCCTTCTCCTGTTCTTCGGCACGTTCGGGGCCTCGGCCTACGACTATCACTCGAACGTGGTGGCCGCCATGGCGCTGCCTTGGTTCCTTGTTGCGCTGGTCCGCGGGCGGGGCGGCTTGGCCGTGGCGCTCTTCGTGTTCATGCTCATCGCGAAGGAGAACATGGGGCTATGGACCGGTGTGGTGGCGCTGGTGTTCTCCTTCAGCCGGTGGCTGTCCGCAGGCATGCGGCGGTGCGCAAGGGTGCTGGGCGTGGCTGGTCTGGCATGGTCGTTCGTGGTCATCATGGTCATCATGCCCGCGCTTACCCACGATGGCCGGTACGCGCACTTCGACTATTCCTTGATCGCCGGACTGCTCTCTCCCGCCGAAGGGCAGGCACATACCACGCTGATAGATCTTTTTGCTGCCCTGTTCACGGCACCGGCCGGGGTGCCCGACGGGACCGCCATCAAACTGGAGTTCTGGGGTATCATGCTGCTGGCAGGCGGCTGGGCGCTCATCGCGCGTCCGGCTTGGGGGCTCATGGCGCTTCCGCTGGTGGCGCAGAAGATGTGGCATGATGAGCCGTCGAAATGGGCCGTGTTCGGTCAGTACAACATCGAGTTCGCACCGTTGATCGCCGTCGCCGTTCCGCTGGCATTGTCGCGGTGGATGAAGGACAGCCCGCGATCATGGCCGCTTTGGCTCGCCACCATCGCGACGGCCTGCTGCACTGTGCGTACCATGGACAATACCGTGGCCTATCACGACCGTTCCCGGATCCGTTTCTACAAGGCGGCCCACTACCAGCGCGATCATGACGTCGATCTTGCGCGGCGGGTGATCGGTACGATCCCTGCGGAACTGTCCATCAGCGCACAATCACCGGCCGTGCCGCATCTGGCGCTGCGCGAAAGGCTGTATCAGTTCCCCATCATCCGCGATGCGGACATGATCCTGCTGCTTCCGCAGGAAGGCTCCTATCCGCTGGACACGGCGACCTACCGCCATTTGACGGACAGCCTGGCCGATGCTCCTGACTGGCGGGTGGTGGTGCGTGATCCGGCGGTGATCCTGCTCAACCGCGTACGCTGAAATGCTCAGGCGCGGTGCAGCTCGAACACCGTGATCTCCGGTGGCATGCCCACGCGCCCGGGGAAGCCGATGAAGCCGAAGCCACGGTTCACGTAGAGCTGCTGCCTGCCTTCCGTGTACAGCCCCGCCCAATGCTTGTACACCCATTGTGCCGGACTGTACACCACGCCGTTCAGCTTCACGCCGAACTGCGCGCCGTGCGTGTGGCCGCTCAATGTAAGGTCGATGCCGGTACCGAGCACCTGTTCCTCCCAATGCGTGGGGTCGTGGCTCATGAGGATGCGGTACGGCAGTTGCTCCGAGCCGTACATGGCCTTGGATAGATCGCCGTACTGCTGGAAACGGCGCCCCCAGTTCTGCACGCCGAGCAGCCCGATGCGCGCATCGCCGCGCTTCAGGGTAACGTGTTCATCCAGCAGCAGCTTGAAGCCCATGTCGCGGTGGATCCGCATCAGCTTGTCGAGGTTCGCGCGCTTGGCTGCGGCATCGCCCCACGTCACGTAATCGCTGTAGTCGTGGTTGCCGAGTATGCTGTACTTGCCGATCCGCGCCTTCACACCGGCAAGCACTTCGGTGAAGCGCTCGGCCTCATCGGCATAGTCGTTCACCATGTCTCCTGTGAAGAGAACGAGGTCCGGCGTTTCGGCGTTGATCAGGTCCACGCCGTTCCGCACGATGGAGAGATCGTCGCCATAGCTTCCCAGATGCATGTCGCTGATCTGCACGATGCGCAGTCCGTTGAACGCTTCAGGAAGGTCCAGGCTTTGGATGTTGATGCGCGCCACGTTGAACTTCCGCCTGCCCTTCGTTACTCCATAGAGGACTCCCGCGAAAGGCACGGTGGCCACGATCAGCCCCAACTGGCTCAGGAAATTGGCCCGGCCAAGTACCTCACCGGAGCCATCGGGCTGGCCCGGCAGCAGCTTGGACCAGATCCAGCGCCCAAGGTGAAGGAGGTCGTCCAAGCCGTGGAAGAGAACGATGATGAGCTTGGGCAGGAAGAACAGCAGGAACAACGCCACCAGCGAGAACACGTAGCTGTGGTCGCGGCGCACGTGCGCGCCCTGCATGCTCGCGAGGGTCCACACCAGCACGCCCATGATGCCGATGGAGATGATCCAGTACACGAACCGCACGATCCGCCGCAGCACCACCGAATGATGGGAAAGCGCGGTATTCACACCCTTGTAGGCGTACAGGTCGATGAGGACCAGAATGACAAGAAAGATGATGAAGTTGCGCAATGCGGCGGGCGACATGAGGGCGAAGGTAGGGCTGTGGGGGAGGGGCTTTGTACCGGGATGCTATCGCTCCGGGCCGCCCGCAGTTCGTATACGCAGTTCGATCCATGCCTTCCCGAGCGACACCCTATGCGTGGTGGTGAAGCCATCCGAGGGGATCTCAGTCCGGGACGTGTTTGAAACCACGGCATACGTGGCTTTGGCATCCGGGTCGGTGGTCACCTGTGTGAACGGGCGGCCCTGTCCCAGATAGCCTGCTCCCATATCCGTCAAATAGATCATGCTGGTGAAGTCGGTGAGGATCGGGGCATTGTGCAGGCCTTGTTGTTCAAGGTGGGCGATCATTTCGCGTTCCACGGCGATCGCGTCGAGATAGCTCAAATGCGCATCGCCGACGTCATCATAGGCCGCGATGAACCATGCCTGTGCAATGACGCATGACCACATGACCGCAGAGAGCGTCCAACGCGGAAGCCCTTGCATGCTGTGCCAGAGCAGGCAGCCTGCGCCGATGATGATGATGGGATGCAGTGTGAGCAGATAGCGATTGGTATAGAAGTTCAACGCACAGAAGGACCAGAACGCGATCACGAACAGGTATGCAACGGCCGGGGCGGAAGGGGAGGTGGGATCTGAACGTCTGTACAGGAAATGGAAGACGAAGAACAGTGCCGCCATGATGAGCAGGCTGGAAAGTGGCTCCGGGATGAAGGGGATAGGCCATCTGCCCCATAGCGACTTGATCGCGGCGATGTACAGCACGGCTGCTGCGATGCGCTGAAGCGGTCTGCCCGCTTTCCAGAACATCAGTGGGAGGAAACTGAAAGCGAAGGTGAAGACGATCCTGCCCTGATCCTCGAAGACAGCAAGGAAGATCAATCGCGACTTGTACGCCACATCCCTGAGACCCGGCGTGAGCAAGGCCACATGCTCGGGAAAGAAGACCCACCCGAACAGGATATATTGGATCGTGAAATGAGCGGCGAAGGGAATGAGCGGGGTGAGTGAGATGAGCAGCACACGGAGGTGTGCCTTGCGCTCGTCGCCTTCACCACATGCGACCAGTAGGACCTGCCACGCTGCAAGGGCGAGGATGAGGACGATGCCCGCCTCCTTCGTAAGCAGTGCGCACGAACCGAAGAGGAAATAGGCCAGCCATCGCCTGCGCAGGAAGCAATGCCACGCGAGGACGGTCCACAACGCGAGCATCAATTCGGGCAGGAGCAGCCCGCTTTGTGCAAGGAACCCTTCATGGCCGAGGAGCAGGGCGGTCATGGCCAGCGCCGTGAGGCCATCACTCCACGACCGGCCGATCAGGTACACCGACACGAGCAGGGCAACTGAAACGACGAGCGCGAAAACATGCAGGCTCGTCGCCGATCCGCCGAATACCGTGGCCCAGACCGCCGCAAGGAAATGGAACAGGAGAGGGTGGCCTCTTGAAAGGGAGACATCAATGGCATCGGGCAGCAGGCTGGGCCCGTTCGCGAGCATCGCACGAACAGCGGGCGCGTATACCCATGCTTCATCCCAATAGAAAGGAACGTCCATCCACTGGGCGCGCCAGATCACATAGCCTGCGATCAGGAGCAGGAGGGCAGGGAACGAGCGGTCACGGAGGAGCGTGACCCGCCCTTGTGCTTCAGCAGGCATCTTCAGCAAAAGTAGAAGCGCTCCTCGATCGGTGTGCAGGGATCATTCCAGCCTTTCAAGGGCTTTGCCATCCTGCATTTCCGAAGCAGGTGGTGCAGGTGCGATCGGCTAACGTGCTTCCGTGCTACCGTTACATTTGGGCCATGGATCACGTGCGCCCGCTCATGCTCGTCGGCTTGGCCGCTCTCTGCTGGAAAGGGTGCGCGCTGCATGCACAGGATGTCTGGCGCCGGACCTACGGGGGCCTTGGTGTGGAATCCGCGAACAGCGTGAGGCAGACCAGTGATGGTGGCTATATCGTGGCGGGTACGGCCGGGAGCTTCGGCCATGGAGCCTCCGATGTCTATCTGCTCAGGCTCGATGGTGCCGGGGACGTGATCTGGTCGAGGACCTATGGAGGGCCGGGGGTGGAACAAGGGGTCTCGTGCAGGGAACTGGATGATGGTTTCATCGTGGCGGCAACCGCATCGGACGGTCAGCATGGCGGATATGATCTGATGTTGGTAAGGACTGACCTCGACGGGGAACCTGTGTGGCAGCAGTACATCGGAACTCCCGATTGGGACATCTGCAAGGGAATGGAGGTTACGGATGATGCCATTCTCCTTGTTGGCACATCCTACGGTGCAGGATCGCCGACTGGTCAGCTCTACCTTGTGAAGACCGACCATGATGGCAGGGTGCTATGGTCTGTCACTCCTTCGGACCAGCGTGCCAGCGGCGGGAATGCGCTGGTTGCCATGGGTGATGGAGGATACGTCGTGGCGGGAAGCATCGTTCGTGCGGTCGAAGACACTGCGGGCTATGTGGTGGCATTCAATGCGGATGGCGTGGAACAATGGACCATCATTGCGGGGACGGATACTGCGCAGACCTTCAATGGTGCAACGCGCGGAGGAAACGGAGTAGTGCTCATCGGCACCGGCCGTCGGCCTACGAACGATGTCACGTGGATCACATTGCTCGGCATGGATGAGGCGGGAAGTCCGGTCTGGGTGAACCATATCGGCAATGATGCGGATTCACGTGGTACAGCGATCGCGGGATCCCATGCCGATGGGTATGTGATCACCGGCTCCAACAGCCTGAATCAAGGGTGGCCGGACATGATCTTCACCCGCACCGATGCAGAAGGATGGTTCCTTGAAGGGGATAACTACGGCAACGGTGATCCTGCGATGGGGGCTGCGATCGAACGCACCTCGGATGGCGGCTACGTGCTCGTCGGCTGGATGGAGGGGACCGGTCCCGGTATGCGGTCATGCTACGTGGTGAAGACCGATTCGTCGGGCAGGACGGCTGATGTTCCATCCGCCCCCTACCTCGACCCATTGCCGGTTGAGGAATTGGTGTCTCCGCAGGATGGTACGAGGCCGTGGTCACGCGGGTCTTCCATCGTGCTGGGAGACGCGTGGAGCGGTGTCGTGCGCTATGAACTGATAGGACTGGATGGAAGGTTGGTTCTCAAGGGCGTGTGCAGGGATGGAGCGGTGTCCACCGGCGGGTTGTCGGAGGGCATCTACGTGCTTGGCCTGATCAGAACTGATGGCCACATGCTTCGCCAGCGGATGTACATCACAGGTCGTTGATAACTGAAGGATCGAAGCCTGTTGCGTTGAACCGGGGGGATAGACGAGATGGAAGAGCAGATCATCAGCACATTCCGCATCCTGCACATCGCCGCAGGCTTCACCGCCTTGTTCGTTGCACCCATCGCCATGGCCGTGCGCAAGGGCGGGGATGCCCACCGCCTCTGGGGCAGGGTCTTCTTCTACGCCATGGCCGTGGTCGCGGTCACGGCCATCATCGTCGGTGTCTGGAGGAACAACATGTTCCTTGCCATGCTGGCGGTGTTCAGCTTCCACATGGTGGCTTCGGGCTACCGTTCGTTGTACCACAAAAGGTTGCATGCGGGGCAGAAGCCCGGCACCATGGACATCGTGCTTCAGGGTACGGCCGGGGTGGTGAACGGGGGGCTGTTCATCTGGGGCTTCGTCAATATCCTGCTGGGCAACCGGGGCGGCGGAACCATCATCTTCCTTGCGTTCGGCCTTGTCGGAAGTTTCATGGTATGGCGCAACATCCAACGGTTCTATAAGCGCAGCCACGAGAAGCATGAGTGGCTTTTCGCGCATATGACCGGCTTCCTTGGCGGCTACATCGCCACGGTATCGGCCTTCAGCGTGGTGAACCTCACCTTCATCCATCCGGCCTGGCTGCGCTGGCTGTGGCCCACGCTGGTGGGTGCGCCGTTGATCACACTTTGGGTGAGCTACTACCGCAGGAAGTTCGCGCGTGGGCGGCGCGTGCGTGATGTGGCCGAAGTTCGCATCCGGTAGGAGGGGATAGTTCGCAGCAGGCGGTCCGCAACAGGAGTTGGCAGCATGTCACGACCGAACATGCTGCCAACTGCCGACTGCCAACTGCATTCTGCTGACTGCCTGTTGTATTCCGCCGACTTCCCTCACCCATAGCTGGTACATTTGGCCTCCTGCCTTCTCACGTGGATACGGTGCAACGCGAACCCCGGGTGCTGGTGCTCTACACCGAGATCGCGCCATACGTGCTGGCCTGCCTGGATGCGCTCGTGGCACGCACCGGGGCGTGCATCGAGCTGGTGCGCTGGCCCACCAACGCCGAGGCTCCGTTCGACTTCGGTGCTCACCCCGGCATCACCCTGCACGACCGCAGCACCTTCACCGATGCGGCCCTGCTGGAGTTCGCGCAGCGCGTGGACCCCGACCTCGTAATCGCCAGCGGCTGGGTGGACAAGGGCTACCTGCGGGTGTGCCGGGCCATGCGCGGCAAGGGCATTCCCACGAGCATGAACCTGGACACGGCGTGGCGGGGTGATGCCCGGCAATGGCTCTCCACCCTGCTGGCCCGCTTCTGGATGCCGCGCACGTATAGCCACATCTGGGCCACGGGCTCGCGGCAGGTGGCCTATGCGCGCAGGCTCGGATCGGATGTGGGGCACATCCTCACCGGCCTGTACGCGGCGGATGTCATGCCTTTCATTTCAGCCTTCCGCGAAGCGCGCCGGTCGCGGGCGGAGCGTTATCCGCATCGCTTCATCCATGTGGCCCGCTACATCCCCACGAAGGGCCAGCAACTGTTGTGCGATGCCTTCGCCGAGCTGTGCGATCAGGGGCGTGCGGGCGATTGGGAACTGCATCTTGTCGGGACGGGTGAACAATACGATCAGGTAAGGAACAGCCCATCAGGAAGGCATCCGCGCATCGTGCATCGCGGCTTCGTGCAGGCGAATGATGTTCCACAGGTATTGGCAGAGGCCGGAGTTTCGGTGCTGCCCAGTCTGTACGAGCCGTGGGGCGTGGTGGTGCAGGAGCACGCCTGTATGGGGCTGCCGCTGCTGCTGAGCGATGCGGTGGGTGCGGGTGAGCGGTTCCTCCAAGTTCCGGCCAACGGTGATCTGCACAAGGCGGGCGACAAGGCCGACCTGCAACGGAGCCTGCTGAAGGTCATCGGCACGAGCGATGCGGATCTGCTCCGCATGGGCGATCGATCGGCGGAGCTGGGCGCGTCTTGGACACCGGAACTGTGGGCTGCTATGGCCGAACAACACCTGTTGAAGCGGTGAGCAAGTCACAAGTGCTCGCCTTCATCGACTGGTACAAGCCCTACTTCAAGGCGGGTGGTCCGGTGCGCAGCATGGTGAACCTCGTGGAGCATCTGGCTCCGGCGGTGCAGTTCCACATCGTGACCGGCGACCGCGATTACACGGCCACCACGAACGAGACCGGTGTACCCACCGATCGGTGGATCACCGCCGATGCGGGAGAGCAGGTCTACCACGCTTCGCCGGGTGGCCGGTCCATCGCCGTGTGGCGGAAGCTGATCCGAGGCGGCGCGTGGGATGTGGTGTACATCAATGGCCTATACTCGATCTGGTCCACCATCGTGCCCCTGTGGATCCTGCGTGGCGGACGTGTGCGGCGTATCGTGGCCGTGCGTGGGATGCTCGCGAAGGGTCCCATGCGGCAGAGTGGGCTCAAGAAGCGCCTGTTCCTCGCCGCGATGAAGGCGCTCGGTTGCTTCAAAGGCGTGGAGTTCCAGGCGACGAACGCTGAAGAGGTCGCGGACATCAAGCGATGGATCGGCCCGCATGCCCCGGTTCACGAAGTGCAGAACCTCGCCCGGAAAGCGCCCGGTCAGCAGCCTGATCCGGTGCAGAAACGGTCCGGTGAGCTGCGGCTCATCAGCCTGGCACGCGTCGCAGAGGAAAAGAACACCCTGTTCGCCATCGAGCGTCTGCAGCAGGTGAAGGGCCATGTGCATTTCAGTCTGTACGGGACCATCTACGATCAGGACTACTACGAGCGATGCCAGCGGGCGATCGCCGGACTGCCTGCGGGTGTGGTGGTGGAGTGGCACGGGCAATTGCCCAATGAGCAGGTGGCCGCAGCGATCCGCGATGCGCATTTCCTCTACATGCCCAGCGTGGGGGAGAACTTCGGCCATGCCATGCTGGAAGCCCTTACGGTGGGCAGGCCGCTCATCATCAGCGACCGCACGCCATGGAAGGAACTGCCTGCCGCGAGAGCCGGCTGGGATCTTCCGCTGGAGGATCCGGCCCGGTTCAGCGCCGTGCTGCAACAGGCCGTGGATATGGATCAGGCGGCGTATGATGAACTGATCGGCGGCGCGTACGCCATGGGTTCCCGATATTTGAACGATCCCGCTCCCGTGGAGCGCAGCCATCGCATGTTCAGGCCATGACCACACGCCCACAGGTAGACCTGAGCCGCTTCGACAACACGAAGACCTTCGATCCGGGCGCGGGCGTGGTGAAGCGCACGCTTTGGTTCTTCGTGAACGCGCTGATCTTCCAGAACCCGGCCTTCCCGTTCCGCTCTCCCAAGCCAGCCCTGCTCAGGCTCTTCGGCGCCAGCGTGGGCAGGGGCGTGGTGATCCATCCGTCGGTCAACATCAAATTCCCG
>JAHBUM010000077.1 GCA_019638075.1 Flavobacteriales bacterium
AAGCCATGCTCATGAACAAGCGCTGGAACCTGCAAGCGGAGTGGCGGCTGGGTTACACCAAAATGCACGGTCAGGAGGTCGAGGCACACCTCGGGCGCTACTTCGGCAAAATGCAGTGGTGGTTCCCGAACATCGGCATCGACTGGCGCACGCGCGAAGGGCATGACGATGGCCCGGAGGACAACCTCTTCCGGCAGCGCAACACCAAGAACAGCCGGAGCGTGGCGCACATCGGCTTCCAGTACACGCTCCCCATGCTCGTGGTGCTCGATGCGCGGATCGACACCGATGGCCGGTTGCGCGCGCAGCTGATGCGCGAGGACATCCCGCTGACGCCACGGATGCGCCTCGACCTCATGGGCAACAGCGACTACGAGTACATGGCCGGCCTGCGCTATGTGCTGGACAAGACGTGGGCGATAAGGGCGCACTACGATAGTGACATGGGCTTCGGCGTGGGTGTGGCGGTAACGTACTGAACCACGTACGACATGGAGAGGATCCTCTGGGCGGACGGAACCCCTCCCTTCATTTTGATCCCCTTGGGGAACGCGGTTGTTGAAGCTGGCCGGATCCCGCGTGAGCGGGCGAAGCGGCAGCTTGCCGAAGGTGAAGCGCAGGCATGGCGCGAGCGAGGAGGCGACCGGAGGAAGCCACCGGAGCCGCAGCCATGCCCGCTGAACCGAGGCAACTAAAGCGAAGCACGCGACCCCGAGGCTTTTGCGAGGGGGCACGCCCAACAAATGACCACCGTCCTCATCCTCGAACTCGACAGCCTCAGCAACCCCAGCTGGCACCGCCTCTTCCACATCTACGACGCCGTCAAGGCCCCCATCTGGCCGTAGCCTGTCCCATCGCAGGGTGCGCATCTGCGCGTAGCCTGTGGCTACGCGCAACAACAACAGGAGCGTGGTAGCCTTTGGCTACCCCAACCTCCGCCGGCCTGTCCGCTGTCGCAAGGCTGTCCCCGCGAGGCCCTGCTACGCGCTGCGAAGCGATGAGCGGACAACCCTGCGGCACACTTGCACTCAACTTCCGCAGTGGTCTGCCCGCGCTCGGCCTTGCCCCGGCCCCTAACGCTTGGCCCGGCCTGCCCACCGCAGGCGGGCCTGCTTGCCGGTAGGCAGGCTCGCTCGGGTGGACAGGGTGGACACGGTGCCGTGCGCACCACCGTGTCCACCCTGTCCACCCGGAGGCTACTGCTCAGGAGCCCCTTGGCCCTTGTCCCGGGCCTGCTTTCGGAGCTTGTACAAGCGCTCTCCAAAACCACCGTTCTCTTTGAACTCACGGGCGAGCGTGGCCAGTTGCCTGTCGAGCAGGCCGATGGCCACCATGGAATACACGTGGCCGATATTGCCAGCGATCTAGACCACCGCAGGGTGTCCTCCCACCTCCGCAGTGGTCTCGCGTAGCGGACCCTGCGGCCCGAGCCGTGGCCACCCCTTCAGCGCGGCCACGAACGCTTCGGGCGTCACTTGGCCGCGTTCAGGCCAAGCGGCATCGTAGCTTGCGATCCGGATCAGTTGGACTGCTGATGGAGAAGCACCGATCGAGCGACCAAGGACATGGACGTATACCAACGGATAGAGGTCTTGATGGCCGTGAAGTACAAGGCCGACACAACGACGCGAAAGGCAGCGGGCGACTTCATGCTCTCCGAGACGCATGCCGTGAACGTGAAGAGCAACAATGTCAAGAAGCAGAACTACTCCCCGAACATCATCTCCATAAAGCGGATGCACGAATGGGTGTACGAGCAGAGGAACGACCTCAGCTTCATTTTCGTGGACTACGAGATGCGGGACGGTGATCCGTGGATCTTGAAGGAGTCGTCCCTGATCCCGATCGAGCGGATCGGTTGGGACTGCCTGTCCATCGAAGCGCAAGGCTATGGGGTCATCCAGAAGGTCCGGGAGCTTCAGGTCGTGGAAAGGCAGACCAAGCGAGACTTCTACAAGGGCTTTCTGAAGGCCTACGACAAGTTCCTACAGAAGGAACGGAAGAAGCACGAGGAGTTCTCGAAGAAGCTGATCGCGGACCCGGACAGCATCGACTGGTAGCATGACACGATCGGTAGAATGAGCACCAAGAAGGAGTTCGGGGACTGGCAAACGCCGATCGCATTGGCGAAGCGGGTGGTCGCGCTCGTTTCTGAACTGTATGGAGCGCCGGAGTGCGTTGTGGAGCCAACGTGCGGTGTTGGCACCTTCTTGACCGCCAGTGGAGAGGAGTGGGGTGGCGGGGTCACATACCAAGGCTATGAGGTCAATGAGACTTATGTGGATCAAGCGCGTAGCAAGCTCGGCGCACAAGGAGTCGGGATCTTCCATCGGGACTTCTTCGGGGAAGACTGGTCAGCCAACATCAAAGGGCTTGGCAAGCAGAAAGTGTTGGTCGTAGGCAATCCGCCATGGGTGACGAACTCGGAGCTGGGCCAGCTCGGAAGCACCAACCTGCCCGTCAAAACGAATTTCCAAGGTCTGCGCGGATTCGATGCGCGTACCGGCAAGTCGAACTTCGATATCGCAGAGTGGATGCTCCTGCGGTTGATCGAGGCGCTTCCCGAGGAAGGCGCAATGGCCATGCTCTGCAAGACGATGACCGCCCGCAAGGTGCTTCGGCATCTGTGGAAGACCGACAATTCCCGTGAGGGTGCGCGGCTCTTCCGCATTGACGCCATGGCCGATTTTGGAGTGGCCGTGGATGCATGCCTCTTCTTCATTTCCGGACGAAGGGGCCGTGAGCGCGTCGCGACGATGTACGCGGACCTCAGCCCCCGGTCGGCATCGACCCGGTTCGGGTTCGTTGGTGGCGACTTGGTCTCGGACATCGACGCTTACGAGCGCAACCGGGACCTTGACGGCGGCTGCTCTTCCTACGTGTGGCGCTCCGGCGTGAAGCACGACGCGGCGAAGGTGATGGAGTTCACCAGACATGGAGAGCAACTGATCAATGGCCTTGGTGAGCAGGTCAGCATTGAAGAGGACTTTGTCTTCCCGTTGTTGAAGTCCTCCGACTTGGGAAACGGCCGGGTCCATATCCGAAAGGCGGTCTTGGTGACCCAGCGCCATACGGGTGATGACACCTCGGAGATCCAGCATCGCGCACCGAGGACATGGGAGTATCTGCTCAGGCACGCATCCGTGTTGGATGAGAGAAAGAGCTCCATCTACAAGGCTCGGCCGCGATTCTGCGTCTTCGGTATCGGCCCGTATTCGTTCGCCCCGTGGAAAGTCGCGATCTCGGGGCTCTACAAGCGGGTCTCGTTCGTTGCCGTTCCGCCTTGTGAGGGGCGCCCGGTCATGGTGGATGACACGTGCTATTCGATCCCATGCAAGACCAAGGAAGAGGCTGAGTTCTTGACCGAACTGTTGGGGTCGGCGCCTGCTCAGGAGTTCCTTCAGTCCCTGATCTTCGTCGATTCCAAGCGGCCCATCACCATTGATGTGCTACGGAGGTTGTCGCTTGTCGAGCTTGCGCGGAGGTTGGGAAGGTTGGAAACCCTTCAGCATTTCGCCGAGCCTGTCCCGGTCGGCAAGGAGGTGCCGGTCCAGATGGCACTGTTGATGGAACCCTAAGCCCCCGCAGGATCCATCCCAACCCTCCGCCGGTTCCGCTGTACAGCGGAATGTCCGCTGTCGCGAGGCTGTCACCGCGAGGCTCTGCGAAGCTGGTGCTACGCGCTGCGAAGCGATGAGCGGACGACCCTGTGGCCCGGATCACGGCGTGAGGGCGGCTGTTCTACTTTGGCACACGGTTCGACAACGGACCTACATGCGCATGCTCAGGTCCATTCCTTCGATCCACTTCCTCCTTATTCCCTTGTTCGCACTTCCGCAGAGCGACGTCCCGGCGAACGAACGGTGGCAGTGCCAGCTCACGTTCGGGACCGATTTCGGACCGGTCGATACGTACCTGGATCTCGCTTGGCCGGATGCTACGCACTTCACGGGCAAGTCGCCAAAGAACGCGGACCGAAGGGTTTTCGGCAGCGTGAAGAGCAAGCTGGCCCGGATGATGAAGAAGCTGCCGAAGAAGGGCAAGCTGTTGACGTTATCCGATGGTGTTATCCGACATGTGAATGGAACGGACAGCGTGTTCGCCACCCTGGCGATGCCCATGCTCGGCAAGTCGGACATCAAGGCCGTGATGCGTTCCGGGGTGATCAGCGGTGGGCTGTTCAAGAAGGGCGAACGGACCGGCTCGATCACCATCGCAAAGTCCGGATTGTTCCAGAAGACCGACTATTCCGCGCTCTACGCGGCGATGCGTTCGACGATCGAAGGGAACATCTACGACCAGGCGTTGCTCAAGACCAAGGAGTGGCGCACGTTCGATAAGAAGACCACACGGATCGCGAAGCGCGTGGAGGATGATGTGGAGTTCTTCTTCGGGTTCAGCGTGTTCGCGCAAGAGCTTCCGTTCAGTCATTTGAACCTGCTTCTCATGGAGAAAACGCCTTTGCTTGCGGCCGATCCGAGCGAACGGCACGTGTCCATCAAAGCGATCGATGAGGCCACGGCATACATGGACGTGCAGAGCTTCGGTGGCTCGAAACAGGAGATGGACAGCATTTGCGCCATCGTGTTGAACGGCGGGTTCCGCACGCTCATCGTGGACCTGCGGAAGAACGGTGGTGGTGGCTTGGACAGCGCGCTGCCGTTCGGTGAATGCATTGCCAACGACACGGTGGACGCCGGGTATTTCGTAACGAACAAATGGGCAAGCAGGGCGAACAGGCCACCGGAGCCAGCAGCGTTCATGGACCTGCCGATCGCCCGCGAGCGAACGACCGAGGCGTTCATCGATGCGCTGAAGACCTCGGAGGGAAGGCACTTGGTGTTGTACCCACGCAACGATGCGTTCAAGGGGAAGGTGTACATCCTCACCAGCACCAAGACCGCCAGCACCTGCGAACCCATCGTGGATGCCCTGAAACGTTCGGGCAGGGCGACCATCGTCGGAGAGAACACGGCGGGTGCCATGCTGAGCGCGACCTTGTTCCAGGTCACCGGCAAGTACCATCTGTTCCTTCCCATCGCCGATTACTACAACGCGGACCTGCAGCGTTTGGACCAGGTGGGGGTGAAGCCAGATATCGAGGTGAAGGCGGACGATGCCTTGGATCACGTGCTTTCGCTGCCGAGGTAAGTGTGACCGGACAAGAACATAGACTACCGCGGTTTGTCCTCCCGCCTCCGCAGTGGTCTCGCGCATTGCACGCCGAAGCCATGCGGAGGCGGGTAGCGGACCCTGCGTCTCGTAGCCGTAGCTACCCCTTCAGCGCTGCCACGAACGCTTCGGGCGTCACTCGGATCTCGTTCAGGATCTTGCGGACCGACTTTTGATCTTCTCTTCGTTCGTCTCCTCGAAGCAGTGTTCCACCACTTCCTTCAGACCGGCTTGCAGTCCACGTTCCCTCACCTGCCCACAGCCTGCGGCCGTGCTCGGCACCGCCCACTGTTCCGTACCGGACAGGTTTCCAATGGGACGTTCCGAATGTTGGTCGTTATGCCATGGCGCCTGCGATAGCGGCTATTTTTGGGACCATGGCCGACCTGCTGCGGGCAGTCGTCCATCCGGCCTGCAACAACATCAATAATTCCAAGATCACCATGAAGCACAGCACTACGCTCTCCACGATCATCGCTCTTGCCCTGGCCGGCACGGCCAGCGCCCAGCTGGATGTTCTGCCGCAGGGGTACTGGGCCAGTGCCGTGAACAACGACGGTCTGGTGGCCGGCTACCTGTCCACGGCACCCACCTACATGCTATGGAACCCCGACCTGTCCTCCACCGAGGACATCGGCGGCATGTCGCCGTACGACAATGCGGGTGGGCAGGCCCGGTTCTCGGCGGACGGCCAGCGGCTCAGCGGTGGCGCCGCCGGCACCCTCGGATCGGAGATGGCCACCTACGACCGCACCACGGGAGCGTGGACCACGCACGGCGGATTGGGCAGCGTGATGGACGGCAACGTGAGCAGCGGTTGGAACATCTCAGGGGACGGGCAGACCGTGGTGGGCTTGGCGTGGACGGGCGGCTTCACCGCGCATGCCGTGGCGTGGAACGAGCAGGAGGGCCTGATGGACCTCGGCTCATTGTTCCCCGATGCCAGCACACGGGCCAACGCCGTGAGCGCCGATGGCAGCATCGTGGTGGGCTGGCAGGACTTCAATGGCCCGTGGAAGTCGGCGGTGTGGCGCAAGGATCCCAGCGGAGGCTACTTCCCGAACACCTACATCCTGATCGACCCGGACGGCAGCGGGGAGGATGAATTCAACCAAGCGGGCGAGTGCAGCGCCATCTCTGCTGACGGCAGCGTGATCGGCGGCTACGGGGACTACGCCAACGACGACCAGCCTTGGATCTGGAGCGAGGCCGGGGGCTTCGTGAACCTCGGCGCGCTGCCCGACATGGGCCGGGGCCACGTCTCTGCCATGAGCGCCGACGGCTCCACCGTGGTGGGCTGGTTCGATGGCCCGTTCTTCGGCAGCCCGCGCAAGGCCTTCATCTGGACCGAAGCGGGCGGGTTGCAGGACCTGAACGTGTATGCGGCCAGCATGCTGGGCGTGGAGCTGGGAAGCCGGCAGTTGTACACGGCCAGCGACATCTCGCCCAACGGGCGGTACATCACCGGCACCGGAGTGGATGCGGCCATGTTCGGCTACCGGCTGGACCTGGATCCCACCATGGGCCTCGCGGCGGTGGATCGCATGGAGCCGCTCCACGCATGGCCGAACCCGGTGACCGACGCGGTACACTTCCGATGCACCGCGCCCGGCGAACTCACCATCCTGCGCGTCGACGGTGCCGTGGTGGCGCGCCACCGGGTGATGGGCGATGTGCGCATGGACCTTGCGGATATGGCCAACGGCGTGTACACGCTGGTGCTGCGCGCGGAGGATGCGGTGCGCACACAGCGGATCGTGAAGCACTGATCGCGGCGGTCCGCCGTCGGGGTTTGCACGTGCGGCTGTTGCCATCGTTCGTAGGGTATCGCCACCCTCTGCCCACCGGTGCATCACAGAACCTACCGTGGCGCATGGTCGCGGCTTTGCATGCGCTTTGCATTCTCCGGCCATCGATCACCTGTTGGATGATCGGTCCGATGGCGATGCGTACCGACTTGTTCCGAAATAGCGCTCCCCCTTCTGCGTTGCGCCAGCCCGCACGACATGCCTTCGTAAGCGCTGTCCCTTTCATGCGTTCGCTGTTGGGCCACCGAGCGGCGACGCGGGCAGGAAGCAGTAGCGCTCGGTGGCATTCAGTGGCCCGTACGGCTCCCGCGCCTGCCGCGACCGCTGTTCGCATGGCGGGGTGGGCAGGGCACTATTTACTTTGCAGGATGCGTTCCATGGAATACCAGCCATCCGCCATGCGTGTAATGCTCCTGTCCGTGCTGTTCGCTTGGGGTCTTGTGTCCCATGCCCAGTTGCGGCCCGGCATGGATCCGGCCGAGGCACGGGATCTTAGCGCCCTATGCACCACTCACACGTTCAGCGACCTGTATGGCGACGATGCGGCGATCATCCCTGAGGGCTACGAGCGCGCTTACGTATCACCCACGCGTGGCCTGGACAACCAGTTCCAGGTCTTCCGCCACGGTGAAGTGGCTATCATCGAGATCCGTGGCTCCACGGCGAACGCGTTGAGCTGGATGGCGAACATGTACGCGTCGATGATCCCCGCCGCCGGGAAGATCCATGTGCAGGACGTGGCCTTTCCCTATCATTTCGCCGATGACACGGCCGCATCGGTACACGCCGGTTACGCACTGGCCCTTTCGTTCATCGCGGACGATGCGGTCGCTCAGGTGCGCAGCCAGGTGGCGCAGGGTGTGCGCGATGTGATCATCACCGGCCACAGCCAGGGCGGTGCGCTGGCGCTTCTGTTGCGCGCCTACCTTGAGAACCTGCCTGCCCGGAAGTTGGGTGGTACGGTCCGGTTCAAGACCTACGCATTCGCGCATCCCATGGTGGGCAACAAGGCGTTCAACGAGGAGTACGACCGGCGCTATCGGAAAGTGGGGCTGGGCAGCTTCAGCATCCTTAACCCGGAGGATCCCGTTACGCGCATGCCGTTGCGGGTGGATGAGGGTGGCTTCGGCGCCACCGAACTGCTACAGTCCATGCTCTTCGACCGGGAGAACTTCAGTGTCGGGGCCGCAGCGCGCGGGGCGATGGCGCAGCTTTTCGCCAAACGGCTGGTCGGGCTCGCGTCATACATGGGCGGCTCCATCGAGAAGCGGATCGCATCGGCCGTTGGCGAGGTGCGTATGCCGCCCTACCGGGCCACGCTCAACTACAAGCAGATGCAGGCCGCCGTGGAACTGGAGCCCTTCGCGTATCCCCTTATCCTGCGCGACAGCACCATCCTCACCAACGACTCCATCATGCGGGTCGAGCCACGTGGCGCTGACGGGGTGTTCGTGAACCGTGAGCTATACCGCAAAGCGCCTTCCTTCTACCAGCACAAGCCCTACAATTACCATGTGGGGATCATCCGGCGCTACTTCCCGCAGGCATACGATCGCTTGGAGCCCAAGTACCTGCCGGAGAACCTGTGAGCGGCATGGCTCCCTGCCCGACTACAGCCTCCTTCAACGAACAGCGCCCAAGCGGCGCTCGGCGAGGCAACGTATGCGCCTACGGCACGCACCGTATTTTCGGCATTATCCCCCACCATACTGTTGAAAACAGTGGAACATCCGCATCCGTGTGCCCGTTAAAGCTGACGACTTTCGCACAACATTCAAACCAACACAAATGAAACGAGTACTCTTCGTTGCCGCTCTGTCGGCCGGTGTTGCTGGTACGGCCAGCGCCCAATACAAACCTGCAGCAGGTGAAAAGACCCTTGAAGTGAACTTCGCCCCCCTCGGTGGCACGCCGGTGAGCATCGGTGGCATCAAGCTCCGTTCCTTCGGGTCCGAGACCACTGCGTTCCGTGTCGGCGTATTCCTTGGCTACGGCAGCACATCCAAGGTGACCCAGGATGAGGATAGCCAGGCACAACTGGTGGAACTGAAGGACAAGAACAGCACCACCACCATCAACCTGCAACCGGGTATCGAGAAGCACTTCGCCGGCACGGACCGCCTGTCGCCCTACATCGGCGGTGTGCTGAACATCGGCTTCGGCATGACCTCCAAGCGCGAGGAGAGCCAAGTCGCGAACCAAGGCGTGGGTGCGAAGATCACCAAGGGTGGCTCGCTGGACCTCGGCATCAACGCGGTGGCCGGTTTCGACTACTACATGGCCGAGAAGCTGTACCTGGGTACGGAGATCGGCTTCGGCGTGGGCATGACGAGCGACATGAAGAACAAGGTGAGCTGGGATAACGTTCAGGGCATGCAGGATTCGGAGTCGAACGTGAACAACCAGTCGAAGTTCAACATCGGCCCCAACGTGATCGGCCAGCTCCGTCTAGGTTGGGCGTTCTAAGCAGGGGGTGAAGGTTTTTCCTTTACTGATATGAACACACAACGCATGAACTGTAAAACGTCGATGGCCGCATGGGGCGCTGCGCTCGTACTGGGCGCGGGCCTGCTGGCCGGGTGCTCCAAGGAGAGCCTGCCTGCGACGCCGGCCGGTCAGAACCGCATCACCGATGCGGGGCTGCAACAACGCCTGCTGGACAAGGCTGCCCAACTGCCGGGCGTAGGCATCTACAACCGCCGCATGGACAAGGTCATCGTGTTCAAGCAGAACATCGATGGCAGCCGCAGCTTCAACTTCGTGGATCCGCCCTCCGGCGGCATCAACTTCGCCAGCAGCAACGGCGGCCAGTGGACGTGGTCCGAGAGCGCGGGCCTGATGATCCTCACCGAACCTTCGGCCGGCCTTGGCGCCGGTGGCGGAACGGTGGTGGCCGGTAATGCCACGCTGGACATCGGCCTGGCCGTGTGCTTCAGCATGGGCGATGATGCCTTGGGCGAGGGCCTGTTCGATACGGGGGTCGGCGATGTGGCCGGTGTGATCGGCATCGCGGGCGACTTCGAGGCGCTGATGAACGGGGACTTCTCGGAAGGCGAGGATGACATCTTCGATTACTTCCACGGGTTCGCCTATTACCTGGTCTACGCCCAGCAGTTGGAGAACACCAGCTACGAGGTGCTGAACTGGGTGGAGGATCTGAACAACGATGACCTCGATGACTTCGGCTTCTCCTTCGTGGTGAGCTTCCAGAACGAGGGTGGGATCTACATCTCTCGCGACGGTACGCTCAACGTGAACGGTGGATCCATCGGGTTCAGCGGCAACTACTACGCGATCGAAGGCGTCGGTTTCTTCGATGATGACGCCGACGGCGATGGTGACTACAGCGTGGTGAGCGGTTTCGGCACCATGGGCTGCGGTAACTGATCGCACACGACTTTGAAAGGAGAGGCCGCCCGCGAGGACGGCCTCTCCTCGTTCCAAGCAACGGTACTGACCGATCCAAGCCTTAGAGCCTGTTTAGGATCTCTTCAAATGCGTCTCCGGGCCTCTTTTTCGCCCATACTTCGCCCCAAAAGAACCCCGTAGGCACCGCTACGCGGTTCTTTTGGGGCTGCGTCTGGTCAAAAAATAGACTCCGGATCCATCTCCAAGAGATCCTAAACAGGCTCTTATAGCCGCAGGCTTGTCCGCCGGAGGCTGATCCTCCTTCGGAAGACCACTGTGGAGGTTTCACATGGCACAGCGCGATCGAGGGAAGTGACCGGTCACCGGCCGCCCGCGCAGGCACCGCACGTGCTGCATGCCCCACAGGTGGTGGACTTCATCGCAAGCGGTGTGGCCGCTTTCCGCCGAAGGAACACACTGCGCACCGCTTCACGCCACGCCACCGGCATCCACTGCCACGCCACATAGGCCACGGCACCGGACACGATCAGGATGGTGAGCAGCGTCTGCATCAGGCGGTGATCAACGTGGTGAGCTGGTAGGTCACCAGACTTGCAAGGTACGCCAGTGCGAAGAGGTATCCGCCCATCAGCCACATGTACTTCCACGAGTTCGTCTCGCGCTTCACGGTTACGAAGGTGCTGAGGCATTGCGGCGCGAACACGATCCACAGCAGCAGCGACAGTTTCGTGCCCAGCGGCCACTCGGTGCTGATGCGCGCTTCGAGCTGGCTGCCCACTTCATCCTCATCGCCCTCCATGGCGTACACCATGCCGAGCGAGCTCACCACCACTTCGCGCGCCGCCATGCCCGGCACCAGCGCGATGGAGATGTGCTCGTTGAACCCGATGGGGGCGAAGATGTACTGCAACCCATGGCCCAGTTCACCGGCGAGGCTGCGGGCGATGGGCGTGCCATCGCCATCATGCTTGCGCGGCGAGGGTATGGTGTACAGCGCCCACATGATGATGGTGAGCGCGAGGATGATGGTGCCCACGCGGCGCAGGAAGATCATCGCGCGTTCCCACAGGCCGATGGCGAGGCTGCGCGGATCGGGCCATTGGTAGCTGGGCAGTTCCATCAGCAGCGGCGAGTGCGAGCGGTCGCTGCGTTTCATCACCCACGCCACGGCCATGGCGCTCACGATGCCGAGCAGGTACAGGCCGATCATCAGCAATGTGGCGGACAGCGGATCGCCGGGGAAGAGCGCGGCGATGATGAGCGTGTACACCGGAATGCGCGCCGAGCAGGCCATCAGCGGTGCGATCATGATCGTCGTAAGCCGGTCGCGCCAGTTGGTGATGGTGCGCGTGGCCATGATGCCCGGTATGGCACACGCGAAACTGGAAAGCAGCGGGATGAACGAGCGGCCCGAGAGCCCGGCCTTGCTCATGGGCTTGTCCAGCAGGAACGCCGCACGTGGCAGATAGCCGCTGTCCTCCAGCGCGAGGATGAACAGGAAGAGGATGAGGATCTGCGGAAGGAACACGAGCACACCACCCACGCCGCCGATGATGCCCTCCACCACCAAGCCTCGTAGCAGGCCCTCGTCCATGCTGCCCTCCACCAGCCCGGCGAGCCAGCTGAACACATCCTCGATGAAGCCCGTGAGCCAGCCGCCGAGCGAGAACACCGCCATGAAGGTGGCGAAGAGCACCACGCCGAGGATCAGCAGGCCCCACACGGGGTGCATCATCACACGGTCGATGCGTCCGCTCGGGTCGGCATCCACCGCAGGCTCGCTCACCGCCGCGCTGAAGATGCGATGCACCTCGTGCTGGGTGGCGCGCACATCATCGATGGTCGCGGCCTTCCACGTGGAGCTGCGGCGTTGGGCGAGGGGCTTGTCCAATTGCGCCAACAACTCCTTCGCGCCGTGGGCCTGCAGGCTCACGGTGCTGATCACCGGCAGGCCGAGCTCCCGTTCCAGCGCGGCCGTGTCGATCCGGATCCCCAGTTTCCGGGCACGATCGCTCTTGTTCAGCAGCACCACCATGGGCAGGCCGAGCGCGCGGGCTTCGAGCACCATGCGCAGGTGAAGCCGCAGGTTGGTCGCGTCCGTCACGCACACGAGCAGGTCGGGCAACGTATCGCGATGGCCGGTGATCACATCGCGCGTCACGGCCTCGTCGTTGCTCAATGCGTTCAGGCTGTATGCGCCGGGCAGGTCCAGCACCTTCACGCGGCGGCCACTGGCGGTGTGGGATATACCTTCCTTGCGCTCCACCGTCACGCCCGCGTAGTTGGCCACTTTCTGGCGGCTGCCGGTAAGCAGGTTGAAGAGCGCGGTCTTGCCGCAGTTCGGGTTGCCGAGCAGGGCGATGCGCTGTGGCAGTGCGCCGTTCGTCATGCGCTGATCGGCGTTACAAGGATGAACGATGCCTCATGACGCCGCAACGCGAAGGTGGTATGCCCCACGCGCACCGCCAGCGGATCGCGCTTACCCAAGCCTTCGGCAACGATGCACACGCGCTCGCCGGGCACGAAACCGAGCTCCACCAGCCGCAGGACCAGCTCGCGGTCCGCACTGTCGGCGGGTACGGTCACATCGGCCACGGTGGCCCATTGTTGCTCGGGCAACTGGTCCAAGTTCATCGGGCTGTGCATGCGCATGGTGGGGTGCAAAGGTCAGGGTTGAAGCGGAAGGATCGGCATCGGGTCGCAAGATCAGGGTCCGCTCCTTCTACTGCTCACACCACCATCACCCCGTATTCCCCAGTTGACCATCCGATCGTTGAAAGACCACGCACCCCTCATTGCGCCGGGCCACACGGCATGGTTCCTTTGCATCATGGCACGCAAGGCCGCCATCGACGCGCTTT
>JAHBUM010000078.1 GCA_019638075.1 Flavobacteriales bacterium
CGAGTGGTGCCCTTCACCGGATCGCTCGGCGCGGAATACCGCCTGCGCACGTGGGCCACATTGAAGATGCAGGCGGCACGGCTGTACCGCATCCCCACATTGAACGACCTGTACTGGAACCCCGGCGGCAACCCTGATCTCCTGTCGGAAAGCGGCTACAGCGGCGACCTCGGCATCGCGTTGCAGCGCACGATCAAGACCGTTGCGGTGCGCAGCGAGATCACATGGTTCAACCGCATCATGGACAACTGGATCATCTGGTTGCCGGGGCCGGGCTACTGGAGTCCGCGCAACATCATGCAGGTGTGGAGCCGAGGCGTGGAGACCGACAACGAGATCGCGTGGAAGGTCGGTGCCAGCACGGTGAAGCTCGGCGTGTTGACCAACCACGTGGTAAGCACCAACCAGGTGGCGAAGAGCCGCTACGATGACAGCGTGGACAAGCAGTTGATCTACGTGCCCATGTACAGCGGCAATGCACGCCTGGGCGTATCGCGCACACGCGGATCCGTGCAGCTATCCGCCACCTACACCGGCTACCGCTACACCAGCACCGACAACCGCGAATTCCTCGAACCCTACTGGCTGCTGAACGCATCGGCATCGGTCCGCGTGTTGCGCAAGGCGCGCTGGCAGGCCGATGTGTTCGTACAGGCCAACAACATCCTCAACACGCGTTACGAGATCATGCTGAGCCGCCCGATGCCGCTGCGCAATTATCAGGCGGGCATCCGCTTCCACTTCGATCGGCCGCGACGCACAGCACCGGCGCCATGAGCACCCACCTTACCATACGCACTCTCCTTCTCGCACCCGGCATGCTGTTGCTCACGCTTACCGCCTGCCGCAAGGACAAGCCCGAACCATCGATCGACCGTCCGATCACCATTGGCGATGGCGGCGTGTACATCGTGAACGAGGGCAACTTCCAATGGGGCAACGCCTCCGTGGGTTACTACGACATCGCCTCCGGCAACAGCACCGAAGACCTGTACCAACCCGCCAACGGCGTCGGTGTGGGCGATGTGCTGCAATCCATGACGTTGCACAATGGCCGCGCCTACCTCGTGGTGAACAACTCGAACAAGGTGGTGGCGGTGGATCCGAACACCTTCATCGCCACGGCCACCATCACCGGCTTCAACTCGCCGCGCTACTTGCTGCCGGTGAGCAATGCAAAGGCGTATGTCACCGACCTCTATGCCAACGCCATCAGCATCGTGGACCTCAACAGCCACACCATCACGGGGCATATCGCCTGCCGGGGCGCTACGGAGGAATTGGCGCTGGCCCACGGCAAAGCCTTCGTCACGAACACCCTGCGCAACTACGTGTACGTGATCGACACCGCCACCGACCAGCTCGTGGACAGCATCGCGGTGAGCCGTGGCGGCAACAGCATCGTGGAGGATGCACGGGGCAGGTTGTGGGTGGCATGCAACGGCGGTGGCGGCACACAGCCCGCGCTGTACCGCATCGATCCGGCCACGTTGCAAGTGGAGGCCATGTTCGCGTTCGGCAGCTCGGCGGCCCGCCCGTGGCGGCTCACCACCAACGGCGACCACACCATGCTGTACTTCCTGAACGACCACGTGTACCGCATGGCGGTCACCGATGATGCGCTGCCTTCAACACCCTTCATCCCCGCCAACGATCGCAACTTCTACGGCCTCGGCGTGGATCCCCACAACGGCACCGTGTACGTGGCCGATGCCATCGACTACACCCAGCGCGGCGTGGTGTTCCGGTATGCTGCGGATGGAAGCGTGATGGAGGGGTTCCTTGCGGGCAGGATCCCGGGAGGGTTCGTGTTCAGGTAGGGGGATCACCGGGGCAGCGTCACTTCACGGATCGTCACGAAGATCCCCCATGGCCTTCTCACGCCCTTCCTCCACCATGCACTTCGCGCAGAGGCAATCGTCGTAGCGTTCTGCGATGTGCTGGCGTTGGGGACCATCGAGCTTCACCGTGCTGCACTGGCATTCGGCGATGTTGCCCACCATGCAGATGAAGGGGCCGCCGCAGCGTGGGCAGTACTTCTCTTCATGCGCGGGCATCGGTGGGTGGGTGAAGGGGGCAAGGTAATACCAAACGCACTTGATATTTAGTCCAAAGCAGATGGCTGAACTCCGCTGTGTTCAAGAGAAAGCCATCATTCGATTGGACTAATTCGTATTTCAAAATGGTATAAGAGCAGGAGCAATTGGCAGGAGCAGGAACATTGCCCCAGCTCCTGCCAACCGCCCCTCGCTCATTGTGGGTACCCCTAAATGGGTGTTTCACTGAACAGGGAGGCAGAAGTAGCACACCTCGGTCAGCTGGTCACGGCAACATCGTTCGACCCCTCCGAATACGCCACCAGGCATTGTGGCCATTTTTTCCCGACCTTCAGCGCGAACCACTCAGGGGATCTTTCATGCTCCGCACGTTACTTCCGCTCGTCGCATGCGTCCTTGCAAGCATCGCGCTCGCACAGGACCCGGCCGCGCTTCGCTCAACGTGGAAGAACACCGCGCTCGGGGATAGCGTGCGGCTGATGGCTTGTTATGACCTGGTGTGGGAAGGCTACATGTACAGCGATCCCGACAGTGCGGTCGTGCTGGCGCGGGAGATGCAGCGCGAAGCCAGACTCGTAAAGCAACCGCTCTTCGACGCCCTGGCCTACGACCTGCAGGCCATGGCCGCTTTCGTTCAAGGCGATCTACGGAAGGCCCTTGCCATCTACGATACGGTTCTCCCGATGCACGAGCGGAACAACATTCCGGAGTGCGTGGCCGACGCCATCGGTAACATGGCACATATCCGTTCCTACCTCGGCGAGCACCAGGAAGCCGTAGATCTCTACGAGCGCGCTCATCACATGCACCAGGAAAGGAAGGACACAATGGGCATGGCCAACGACATCAATGCGATCGGGCGCATCCACCTGCTGCGCGGCGACCATGCCCGTGCGCTCGACCACTTCATGCGCGGGATAACCCTGCTGCGCACTCAGCAGGATGAGCGAGGCATCGTCACCGCCCTGCACAACCTCGGTGCCGTGCATTCGGTGCAGGGTGATCATACCCAAGCCCTGGAGTACCACCGCGAGGCATTCGCACTCGCCCAAAAACTGGATGATCGCGCACAGATGGGCGCTGCATTAGTGGAGATCGGCAGTTGTCAGCAAGAGTTGAGCGACAACGATGCCGCCATGATCAGCTACCAAGGGGCCCTTACCGAATACCGCGCGGTGGGCGCAACGGGAGGCATCGCCAACACGTTGTGCCACATGGGCGACCTATTGCGGACGCGTGGGCAGAACGACGAAGCCTTGCTCCGCTATACCGAAGCAGAAGCGATCGCCACCACCGATGAACGGCCATTTCAACAGGCAATGGCCTTGATCGGCGCCGGGCATGTCCTGCTCGCCATGGGTCGCCCCTCGGAAGCGCTGGTGAAAGCGCAGGCCGCCATACCCATCGCCGATGACTATGAGGATCTCGCACAGCGGCGGGATGCCGCACAACTGCTGTACAATGTGCTGAGCACCGTTGGCCGCAAGGCCGATGCCCTCCACTGGCATGAACGGTACGTGCAACTCAACGACAGCATCATGCGGCAGGAGAACCAACGTGCTGCCATTCGGAACGACTTCGCCTACGCGAATGAGAAACAACTGCTCGCCGATAGCCTCCATCGCGAGAGTGAACGACTGCGCCACTCATCCGAGCTGGCCACCCACCGGTCCCGTAATCAACTCCTCATAGCCACCTTGTTGGTACTCGGGCTCATCGCCTTCGGTTTCTGGAACCGATCGCGCTACACGGCAAAAGCGAACAAGGCCATCCAAGCCGCACAGGACAGGGTGGTGGAGATCGAAAAACAGCGCGAAGCCGAAGCCGTACGCACACGCATCGCCCGCGACATCCACGATGACATAGGCGGGGACATCACGAAGATCGGATTGCTCAGTCATGAGGCGCGCCGACTGTTCGATCAGGATCCCGGATCCGCCTTCGGCACCTTGACCCGTATCGGCGACCTTTCCCGCGAGGTGTCACACGCCTTGCACGATGTGGTGAATACGGTGGACCCTCGCTCCGATGACCTCGCCTTGGTCATGACACATGCCAGGGAAATGGTCACTCGGCTTCTTGAAGGAACAGCCTTGAACGCGGAACTCGTGTTCCAACACCACGGCAACCCACGCACACTGGACCCTGAACGGAAACGTGGCATGCTCCTGCTGCTGAAAGAAGCGGTGAACAATGTGTTGAAGCATGCCGGAGCCTCGCGTCTCACGATCTCCTTCACCACGGACAATAGCGGCTTCGACCTGCTGGTGAAGGATGACGGGCGCGGCTTCGACACCACGACGCGGGGAGGCGGCAATGGCCTGCGCAACATGCATGCTCGTGCCAACGCATTGGGTGCGGAGGTCTTGGTTACCAGTGCACCAGGCCGCGGCTGCGCGATCCATGTCCATGGTGGGCTGGACGTGCAGCCTACTACCAATGTGGTATTCCCCACAGCGCACCCCCCTATCGACCTTCGCACCTGACATGAAGGCTCTGCTCTCCTTCCTCGTCGCAGCTCAGATCTGCGTGGCATCGGCACGACCGAACGAGGTCTCCCGTCCGCAAAACACCTTGGCCGATACCGTCCTTGTCGACAACATGCTCGACAGCATGAAACACTGGGTCCGTGCCGGTCAACACGCAACGGTGATCGCCGAGGTGCCCAAGCTACGGCGGCTGATCGCCAGCATGGGGTCCGGGAAGAACGACGCACGGCACGACCAGCGCGAACTACAGGCCTCCAAACTGGAGGGCATCGCGCACTATTACGCCGGGGAGTATCCCTCGGCCTTGCGTGCATTCCAGGAATTCCAGCGCGTGGCGGAGCGCATCGGCAACCCGGAACACATCGGTGCCGCGCACAGCTACCAGTCCTATCAATATCGAGAGATGAACGAAGTGGCACATGCGCTGACCTCCATCCAGCGCGCCGTGGACATTCTTCGGACCCTGCCGCCCGGCGATGACCTGGCCAATGCGCTCTCCGGATTGGCCTCGGTACAGTGCGACCGGGATGAATTCAACCCCGCTATCGTCAACTTTCGTGAAGCGATCGCCATCTATGGTCGAACGGGCAACGACATGAACCGAGGCTCATCGCTCTTGAGCTTGGCCGATGCTTTCATGCAGATCGAGGCGTTCGACTCGGCGGCGACCTGCCTCACCAAAGCGATACCACTGGTGGACGCATCCGGCAATACCCAGCTGATCATGGCCGCACACGCCCAGCAAGGTCGCGCGCTGCACGGCCTGAAACGCTATGCCGAAGCGGAAAAAGAGCTTGCGATCGCGGAGAAGCTCGCCACGGAGCTGGAAAGTGATGAAGCCCTTGGGCGGGTCCACGACATCCAGGCCTTGATCGCAGCTCGCAACGATGAACCCTTGAAAGCATTGAAGCTGCTTCTCGCAGGCCGCAATGCGTTGATCCGCGACCTGGACCTGGCCAAGGTGAGCGAGATCACCGAAGTGCGTTTGAAAGCCGAACACGAAGAGGAGCAACGGATAGCTGCCGATGCTCTTGCCGATGAGCAGCAGCGCAAACGCAATTTCTTCATCGCTGCGGCCAGCGCCTCCATCATCGCATTGCTCATGTTGATACTCCTCTTGACCACGCGACGCAACGCCGCACGCATGCGGCAGAAGAACGAGGAGATCATCCGTGCGCAAGCACAGCTGGTGGAAGCCGAGAAGCAGCGCGAGAACGAACAGGTGCGCACACGCATCGCACGAGACATCCACGATGATATCGGCAGCGGCCTCACCAAGATCACGCTGCTTGGGAACGAAGCCAAGCGGTGCGCACAAGAGCACTCCGATGATCTGCGAGCAACACTTGATCGCATCATCGGACACAGCCGCGAGGTAAGCGCCGCGCTCAGCGATATCGTATGGACCGTGGACCCGGCGCACGATACCACCCAGGAGCTGGTGAGCCACGCACGATCCGTGGCGCAGAGGCTCCTTGGCGGCAGTGGCACAGCGAGCGAGCTTCGCTTCGAGCACATCGACCCCGCACTTCCCGTGGCGCCGGGGGTGAAACACCACGTCGTGATGGTCATGAAGGAAGCGATCAACAACGCCTTGAAGTATGCCGAGGCGAAGCATATCACCGTGCACCTCGAAGCCGGGGCACACCGCGTGAAGCTCGTGGTGACCGATGATGGCAACGGGTTCGACCCTGCGGCCTCTGAGCGCAAAGGGAACGGCCTGCGGAACATGCAAGCACGAGCCGATGCGATCGGTGGCTCCCTGACCATCGAAAGCGCGACAAGACAAGGATGTCACGTGAAGCTCGAAGGGCCATTGGTGTGACGGCTTTGGGCTATCTTGGCAGGCATGTCGGCCAAGCCCATCCGTATCGCCATCGTTGAGGACGACAGCGAGATCAGGCAACTGCTGCGCAACTTGCTGATGCGTTCGGAGCAGTTTCAGGTCGTGGGCAGCTACCCCGATGCCGACTCCTATCTGCTCGACCTGGAGCGCAGCGCACCTGATGTGGCCCTCATGGATATCGGCCTTCCGGGGATGAACGGGATCGATTGCGTGCGTGCCGCCAAACCCCGGCGACCTTCAACGCAATACCTCATGAGCACGGTGTTCGAAAGCCCAGCATATATCCACCAGGCTTTGTGCGCGGGTGCCACCGGCTACCTGATCAAGAACGCCGAACCCGAAGAGATCATCGCCGCGGTGCGCGACATCCACAATGGAGGATCGCCCATGTCGCCACCCATTGCACGGCTGGTGGTGGCCAGCTTCCAACAGCAGGCACATCGCGAGATCCAGGACCACCTGCTCACCGAACGTGAGAAAAGCGTGCTGGACCAACTGGCCAATGGGCTCATGTACAAGGAGATCGCCGCAAAAGCCGGGATCAGTACGGAAACGGTGCGGGTCCATGTGCGCAACATCTACGAGAAGCTGCAGGTGAGCTCGCGGATGGAAGCGGTGAGGAAGGTGTATCCTGGGCGGTAAGCCCTACTACTACTCACGTGGTATTGTCCCGGCCCGCGCGGCCCGGTTGCTTTGGTGCGGATGCAAGCCATCACCGCCATGCCTTTCGTGCGCTCCATGTACCGTTGCCTCGCCCTGCTGGCCCTGCTGTGGTGTGCCAACACCTGCGCGCAGGACCTCGGCGCCATCGGCAAGGACAAGAAGCCCGTGCGCCTCAACGGAAGCCTCTCGCTGCTCGGCGGGCCGTACTTCTACAGCGGCGATGGCCCCCCGCGCAACCAGCCTTGGTGGTGGAGCGCCACCGGATCGCTCACGCTGAGCATCTATGGCTGGCAGATCCCCGTGAGCGCCAACGTGGGCTCGCAGCAACGCTCGTGGACGCAGCCCTTCAACCGCTATGGCATGAGCCCCTATTACAAGTGGGCGAAATTCCATCTGGGCTACCGCAGCATCCGCTTCAACCCTTACACCATGGCGGGCGTGCAATTCCTTGGTGGCGGGGTCGAACTCGAGCCGAAGGGCTTCCGCTTCGCCGCGTTCTATGGCCGCTTCAACAAGCCCGTGGCGCAGGATACGCTGGCAGCCATCGCACCGCGACCCGCTTATGAGCGAACGGGCTATGGCGTGAAGATCGGTGTGGGCAGTCGCAGGAACTACTTCGACCTGATGTTCTTCCGCGCGGAGGACGACACCACTTCGATCCCCACGGTGACAGGTGGCGGGCTGGCGAACGCGCCCAAGCAGAACGTGGCGTTGGGCGCGAGCAGTCGCCTGATGCTCGGCAAGCGGATCACATGGCAATTCGACGTCGGAGCCAGCGCCATGAACGAGGATCTGCGCGCACCGGCGATGACCGGCACCGACGTGCCCACTGCGGTGCGCGGCATCTTCAACCCGCGCTTCGGGGCCAAACTGCTCTTCGCGGGCAACACATCGCTCACCTACGCCTACAGGATCTTCAGCCTGCGCGGTGAGGTGAAACAGGTGGACCCCGACTACCGTTCGCTGGGCGCGTACTACCAAGCGGCCGATCTGCGTGCGATCACCGTGGCGCCGAGCGTGCGCCTGTGGAAGAACAAGGTGCGCCTCGGCGGCAGCTACGGCCACCAGCAGGACAACCTCAGCGGTCGCAAGATGGCCACCAGCGTGCGCCGCATCGGTTCGGCGAACCTCTCGTGGAACCCCTCGCGCAGCTATGGCACCGATCTCGCCTTCTCCAACTACGGGATCGAGCAGGAAGCCGGTCTGCGTGTGCTGAGCGACACCTTCCGCGTGGCGCAGGTGAACCGCAGCCTCACCCTGGCCCAACGCTTCATCCGCACCAACATGCACCGCACCATCACCGTGATGCTGACCGGTGGGATACAGCAACTGCAGGACCTCAACCCATACAACACATACGCTTCGGCCGAGAGCCGGGTGTTCTATGGAAATCTCTTCTTCAGCCGTTTGCGCCATGCCGACAACTTCAGTGTGAGCGCCGGGATGAACTTCAGCCACAACAGCACGGCCACAAGCTCGCATGTGTTGGTAGGCCCCTCCTTCGGCTTGGCCCGCACCATGGCCAAACAGAAGGTGACGGCCTCCATCAATGGGGCGTGGAATGCAGCACTGCAGGATGGCCGCACCGCAGGCAATACGGTGAACGCGGGAGCCGCCTTGCACTACCGCCTCTCGCCCATGCACCGTTTCCAATTCTCGACCAACGCCATTTACAACAGCACCACGTTCGTGGCTTCGCGCGAATTCACGGAGGTCCGCATCCTGGCCGGCTACGTGTTCACCTTCCAACCCAAGTCCTGATACGCCATGAGCATGAGCAGCAGCACCTTCCAGCGCACGGGCATCATCGGCCTCCTTCTGGTCCTCGCGTTCGTGGTGAATGCGCAGCCGGCCCCCTTGTCGCTGACGACCACGATACACCCTCCCTACACTGCGAGCTACGTGGCCTACTTCGAGAACACGGACCAGCTCTCTGTGCGCGTGACGAACTCCTCGAACCAGGACAGGAACTTCTACCTGGCCGGGACGATCACGACGGTGGACGGCTCCATTTCCGTAGGCATTGAAAGCGGCCAGTCGTGGATCGGCGGTGGCCTTTTCTCGCCTGCCAACAGCTCATTGGAGTTCATCGGTGCCCAACTGGCCCCTTTCCTGTCCAACGCCAGCGGTCAACTACAGTACCAAGGCATCACCGAAGAAGATATCCGGCTGGGCCTGCTTCCAGAAGGCGAGTACGAGGTGTGCCTGCAGGCATTCGACAACAGCACGCATGAGGCGCTGAGCCTAAGTGCACCCAGCGGTTGCTCGCGGCCGTTCACGATCACCTATCCGCCACCGCCGCAATTGCTTTCGCCCCCCTGCGGGCAGACCGTGAACGGCACGATCCCCCAGAACCTCCTCTTCTCATGGATGCTTCCCTCCGGGCCGCCGATCGGAGCGCTCGTGGAATACCGGTTCAAGCTGGTGATGCTGCCCGAGGACCCCTCGGTGATCGACCCGCTCTCCGCGCTCCAGACATCCAACGACCCGGTGTGGGAAGGAGCATCGCCCACCCCCACGCTGCTGTATGGTCCCGGAATGCCCAACCTGGTCCCTGGACGGAGCTACGCCTGGTACGTTCAGGCCGTTGATCTTACCGAACAGCACCCGTTCCAGCAAGAAGGCTTCTCGGAGCCGTGCACGTTCAAATGGAGCATCCTCTCCGGCACCACGTTCAACCTTGCGTATCCCTATATGATGGATACCATCCCATGGGACCTGGTGCCCGTGATGGTGCGGTTCGAACCTCACGCCCACCCTGCTGAAACGGGCCGCTTCCACAGCACACTGACCCTGTACAAGGACGGCACACAGCACAGCATCACAGAACGCATGCCCGGCGATGCGGACATCCTGTGGAATAGCGGTCCCTATGAGTCACAACAGCATCTGCTCACCCTTGGCCTTGGTCAGGCCCCCTACTTCACCGAGGAGCAGGCGCACCACATCAACATGTACCGCAACGATGCGCTGGGCGAAGGCCGGTTCAAGCGGGGAGGCACGTATAGCGCGGTGGCACAGGTGCGGATCGACACCTACGAGCAGACCGACCCGATCGAAGGTCAGGTGCAAGGCACCTTCGTGCGTGGCATGGGCCGCCCAAGGCCCATGGAACCGGAGAACAACGCCCAATTGCCCCGCAACAGCGAAGAGGGCACCAGCGGCTACTCGCCCATTGAACTGAGCTTCAAAACCAGTGACACGCCTTTCGGTGTGCTCCCGCCCTTCCCCATCTACATCATCCCCGAAACCGGGCCGCCGACGCAGACCCAGGCCACGGTCCACGAACGCTGGGTGTTGCAGGTGGCGCGTGATGTAGCCTTCAACGACATCGTGCATTCCGCCAACGCGGAACTCGGCGCCGGGTTGCAGTTGACCAATCCCGGATGCGGCACCGGTTGTGTGGAGGCCGCTCTGTATAAGGAAGAGACGGTCACCTTCACACCTAACGCCGATGGCACCTACTTCTGGCGTGTTCGCTGGATGATGGACCCCAGCACCACAACGGGAGCCACCTACCACGACGGTCCCATCTGGCGGTTCACGGTCGGAGAGGCGGGAGAGGACACACCGCCGACCACGCCTGCTGAAGAAGAACCCATTCCTGAAGCCCAATGCCTGGCCAACTGCCGGCGGGCCCCCACGCCCGTGATGGAACAGCTGGCCGCGGACAGCGCCCAGGTGGGCGACACCGTGCAGGTGGGCCTGTTCCGCATGCGGCTCACGAACATCAACTATGGCGCAGGCCACCGCGCCAGCGGCGAGGGCCTGATCAACGTGCCCGTGATGGACGCCGCGCTGCGTGTCCGCTTCAACGATGTGCGCATCAATGGGAACAGACGCCTCTTCGACGGTACGGTGCATGCGCTCTACGACAATGAGGGCGTGATCCCGCCGGCTTGGATCACCGGCACTTCCCTCGCCGCAGGCTTCAGCCCACAGGCCGCACAAGTGCTGGACGAATACCTCAACGCCAGCGGCCGCCTGATCAGCCAGTTCTACGGCCTTTCGCCCATGGGGCTTCCCCTGGGTGTTGACAAGGAGCTGCCCGGTATCGGCCGTGTGGTGATCGGCATCCTCGGCATGCAGTTCACCGACACCATCGCCCACATGAACGCAGGCATGGCCCTGCCTGTGCAGGAACTCGGCACCACCCTGAGCCTGGGTAACATGGCCATGCCCTTCCATCCCGGCGGCTTCGGCGATCTATCCGAAGAGGCCACCCTGTACCTGCTCAGCGACGTCGACATCAGCATTGGCGAGGATACGCTGAAGATCAAGGGTGCGCGCTTCGCCGATGGCTTCACCACCTTGCAGGACAGCGGCACCTTCGTGGCCTGGGATTGCAACGGCTTCCGTGCGGTGACCTTTGATGCCGAGTACCGCTTCAGCCAGGAGAACGTGCGCGAGGATCTGGCCAATGGAGAAGATGGTCCGCGCAAGGTGATCGGCGCACTGCGTACGCGCACCGGACGCGGGGGCCTGATGGGCCGTTTGGACTTCAACACCGCGTTCCACCTGACAGATGCGAAGAACTGGGGCTTCGATGTGGACGAAGCCTGGCTGGACCTGGCCAGCTATGCCAATCCACCGGACATGACACTACCCGACAGGCACTTCCTCGCCTCGGAACATTTCATGGAGGATGGCACCATCGATCCCACATGGACCGGAGTGTACGTGAAACGCACCATGCTGCGCCTGCCCCCAGTGATCCAGCGTTTCGATGATAGCGGGCGCACCACCGCACAAGTGGATGACTTCATCTATGAGTTCGGCCTGGGCGTATCGGCAAGCGTGAAGGCGGCCAACATCCTGGGCACGGATGAGGCCTGGCTGAACGGGTGGGCCTTCTCCGTGGACACGCTGCAGTTCGACATCGTGCTGAACCATTTCAACCAGGGAGGCTTCAAAGGGCGCATGCGCCTGCCCATGACCGATACGCTGCTGCTCTATACGGGCATGATCCAGCACGACCCCACCACGCACGATACACGTTTCGAATTCCTGTTGCACCCCGATGGCACCTTGGACGTGCCCATGTTCGTGGGCACCATGGAACTGTTCGAGACCAGTACCGTGCGTGCCACGCTCAGTGATCCGGAGAAAGGGAACTGGGCACGAGCCGAACTGAACGGCGAATTGAACGTCGACATCACCACCCCCTTCAACATCAACTTCCGCGACATCGCCTTCGAGGACCTCTACTTCCAGACCGACAGCCCGTACACCAACATCGGCGACCGGACCGTGTACTCGCTGGCCAGTCCACAGAAGTACATGGGGGGCAGTACCATGGATGACGATGATGACGACGAAGAGAACAAGGCCGGAGGTTTCCCGGTCAGCATCACACGTGTGACCACTGAACGCCGGAACTCCGAAGGAGGCATGATGGCCGGTATCGGATTCGACATCAATCTGGACCTCAGCGGGCAGACCAACATTTTCGTGGCCACCACACGCATCGCCGTGCTGGGCAAGCTCAACACGTCGGAGATACACAAGTGGGGGCATCATGATATCGAGCTCGATTCGATCGGCGTGACCGGCGAAACGGGTGCGGTGAAGATCCAGGGCGGCCTGCGCTGGTACCACAACGACCCTACCTACGGGAACGGGATCAACGGCCAGGTGAACGCATGGTTCTTCGATGACCTCGTGCATGTACGCGCAGCGGCACAGTTCGGAACGGTGAGCGGGATGCGCTACTGGTATGCCGACGCCATGGCCACCTGGGCCGGGGGAGCCGGCGCCGCAGGGCCGTTCACGGTCTACGGATTCGGCGGCGGTGCATGGTACCACATGAAACGAATGACACCGCTGCCTACCGCTGCCGCGCTAACGAATGCCATGATAAGCGAGCAGGACGATGAATACTACCAGCCAGGGATCACCCTCAGCTCCATCCGCTTCGAGCCCGACGCGAACGAATATCTCGGGCTGCAGGCCACTGTGGTGTTCGGTGATGGTGCTGGTGGACGTACC